>NZ_JBYCKN010000045.1:0-13707 GCF_057473405.1 Sulfobacillus sp. TH-112 | reverse complement strand
TCTCATGATTTTTGCCCCGGGATTATCCTTTGTCTGGAGTGTCGATACCGCGCAATTTCCCAAGCGTTCCATCGGACGGCCCGAGACTGAACTGTCGGTCCGCGGACCGCAAGAGGCCTTTACGGAGGACATCTACACTCAAATGAGTCAAATCCGGCGAAATTTCTTCGACCCACGTCTACAGTTTCACGAGGTAACGTTCGGACGTCTCCAACACAGTCCCGTGATGATTGCCATGATCGACGGTCTCACCAATCCGGCACTCGTCGCCGTCGTCAAAGAACGTCTGCAAAGCATCAGAATCGATGGCCGGCCAAACGCCAGCGTCATCGGAGGGTTAATTCGCGATCATCCCCGGTCAATTTTTCCGACCATCCGCTGCACCGAGCGCGTCGATGTGGCGTGCAAAGCGTTGTTGTTTGGCCGGGTGGTCATTTGCATCGAGGGCGACCCCTTTGTCCTCACCGCCCCCGCACCGCTCATCGACTTTTATCGTACCGCCATGGACTATAGTGATGGCTGGTATGACACATCCTTTATTCGCATTATTCGCCTGCTCGGCTGGGCCATGGGGGTCTACTTGCCGGCGCTCTACATTGCCTTGACCGAAGTGAATACGAATTTTCTCCCCCCCGACCTCCTAATTGTAACGGCGGGTGATCATGTTGGACTACCTTTCCCCCCTCTGGTCGAAGCAATTTTAATGATTTTTGTGATTGAAGTGCTACGCGAGGCCGCCCTGCGTCTGCCGAAAGCGCTGTCAACAACCATCGGCACCGTCGGCGGTATTGTGGTCGGCACCGCCGTCATCAAAGCGGGGCTCGTGAGTCCGCAGATGATTGTGGTTATCACCTTAACCGCGCTGAGTTTTTATAGCGTTCCGGTCTACGAATTAACCGGCTCCTGGCGTCTCGTCGACTTTCTCATGCTCATGGCGGCGGCCATTGTGGGTATCTATGGAATTGTGCTGGTAACAGTGTGGCTCATGGGTACACTCATCTCCATGAACTCCTTCGGAGTGCCCTACTTTGAACCGTTCGCCCCTTTTCGAATGCCAGATTGGAACGACACGCTATGGCGCGTCCCGTGGGATCTATTCCGTCGGCGCTCCTCCGGCCCTCACCCCACCCCTGACCGATTGATGGGGCCTCCCGTGTCAAGCCCTCCCCCGCATCTACGGAAGATGCGCCCATGAGACGAGCATTGTCGTGGCTTATGATGCTTTGCCTACTTACCGTCGGTCTCACCGGGTGCTGGGACCAACGCAACATTGCCCAACGTGCGGTGGTCTTAGCTATCGGGGTCTCTTCCCACGACAACTGGACCTTTCTCTTTCCCAATGTCACGACCAGCGTGACGAACCTCTCGTCCATCCAACCCAGTGCGCAGTACTATAGCCTATCCACGCACGCGCCCTCGTGGTCTGAAGCACTTCTGAACATTCAACGCGAAGCTTCCCATCACGTGTCCCTGGGAGACCTGGAGTTACTTCTCGTCAGCCATCGCATGACTACTGGGGATGTGAGCCAAGTTATCGACGCCATCAATATGGAGGGCAGCATCCCGGCCTCGTTTTGGGTCGCCTCCTCCAAAGTATCCCCAAAGATACTGCTACTCCAAAACTCTCCGCAAGCGGTCGTTCCGTCCTTTTATTTATCCGCCTATTTTAATTGTGTCGGCTGTCACGCCGGGATCACGGGGGTGCGCGCGTGGAATTGGTGGATGCGCGATGAGACGCCCGGTATCTCTCCCATCCTGCCGCTTTTTACTCCTGCCACGGATGGCGCGTCGGTGCACCAATTGGAAGTCTTCCCTGCCCAGGGACAACCGCTACTGATGCCTTCCCCCGTGACCCAAGGCTATATGTACCTCATGGGCCACACCATCAATGGTTCTCTCCCCGTGCAGTCGATGGGCACATCCTATGCCGTGTCCGGCATTCACGACCACGCCCAAGTCACGCTACACCTCACCAAAACCGCGGTCAAGGCTACCGTGCACATTACCGCCACGGGCCATATTACCGAAATCCCTCCAGGGGATTCGATCACGCGAGCCAAGGAAGTGGATGTGGGTAATGCGTTGGCCGCCGCCATTCTTCATCGGAGTCTTCTCGCCATTGCCTGGGCCAACGAGACCCACACCGATCCCTTTGGTTACGCCAAAAAGGCTTCGTGGTTGGATCCTTCGGCGGCCGCTGACATTCTCCCAAATGCGTTGACCACACTCCCCATTCACGCCACTATTGTCGTCCGCGGTATCGTGCAAGGGGAGGGGGTGATCCAATGAGTGTCGGCCCAGTTGAACCGATGAGTCGTAGTCAATTCTTTTTTTTCACGGCTATTTCTGTGATCGCCGGAGGTATTTACATCTGGCCTCAGGCCGTCCTATCCGATGCCGGCATGGACGCGCCCTGGAGCCTTCTCCTCTCGATTAGTCTCGCGTTTGCGATTGTTTGGTGGCAAACGTCTTGGCCGGCGGGTCTTCACGGTAACAGCGCGCTTGCTCGGATGCGATGGATTTGGGGGTGGCTACGCTGGCCGCTGTACTTCGGGACGATTATGAGCTACCTCATCCTAGATGGCGCCCTCACCTCGCTTTTTAGCCACTTGCTCCACATGGAGTTTTATCCCATGAGCCCTATTAGCCTTTTCACGGTGACAACCCTCGGTATGGTGGGCTGGCTCGCCGCGAAATCCTTGTCTCACTTCGCGCGCAATGTTCACTGGTGGTTTCCTTTTGTTCTCGGAGCCTTTGTGCTACTCGTCCTCATGGCCCTCGGTAGTTTTCACCAATGGGCCGCCCTCCGTCCGTCCGGTCTCTTGGCGGTCACGCCCATTCTGAAGGGAGTCGTATCCACATTATTCTTATGGGTACAAGGCGACCTTATTGTGACGATGGGCATACACGTTCGCGAGACCTCTTGGCACGAGATTCGACGCCTGGCCTTTGCCGCCATTGCCGTCCAAAGCTTCGTCGTCGTCACAACCTACATGGTCGTCGTGGGAACACTGGGACCAACTGTCGCGAAAATGCTGGAGTGGCCTGCCATTTATGTCTTCTCGAATCTCACCGTACCTACCCTCTTTATCAGTAAACCCGGTCTTTTCATTATTATCGTCTGGGTCATCGCGCTCATCCTCAACATCGCATCCCATGTATCTTGCCTTGCGATCAATATTCAAGATGGGTTGGGTCTGAGCAATCGGGGCCGCATGGTTACTGTCTGGGTGTTGGTCGCGGCACTAATGCTTATTGCCCTCAACATTTCTACCCCCATAGTGGGACGGGCCATCGTGCTGCACATCGTCGACCCGCTGACGTTGACAGTGACCGATCCTGCCATCCTCCTATCAGCGTTATTAGCGTTTGGATGGCGACGGCGTCAAAAACGCCATCCCTCCTCCAGCTTCTCTCCTCTAAAACCCTAGCCCCCCTCTCACACGTGGTGCTCTTAGGCTGAAAATCCGCTCCGCCATAACCCGGATGGGCCGCTGGAGTCTGATACAAATTGGGGGATTCGGTCGTTGACGGCGTCCCATACGCCATCGATAGCCCGATAATCTGGCCAGCCGTGGCCGCGTCGGTGGTTTTCCAGCGCAAACCCCAGGCGCGTAACGCTCTGAAGAAACGTCATGCAAAGCGCCCCTGATGAGATGTGTAATCCAAGACCTCTCCCTTGATCGTCATCCCCTGCTGCAATGCCTCTAACAACACTGGTTAGCCTCGAATTGCGCCCTAACATCCCCACCCAAATTCCCCGAACCACTGTTCTCTTTGACCAAATAGCGCGATCGCGTGTCGTACGTAAGGCACCATGTTGTCGGGAAGATGCGCCACATCGCACCACCGAAGATCGTCGCACTTCTCCACCTCGCAATTGGTAACGGCGCCCTCCCATGTGGAGCACGCAAAGAAAAAATCGACCCGCTCCGCGTCGGATTTCCGATACAGAACGCCAACCGGGACGAGATCATCGTCAAAAATGTGAATCCCAATCTCTTCTTCGGCTTCCCGGTGCATAGCTCGACGAATCCCTTCGTTCGATTCCACATGGCCCGCTGGTACGCTGTAATGGCCATCCTCGTATCCCGTATTGTGTCGGCGCAGCAACAAGATTTGGGGTCCGCGCTGCAAAAATAAGTGCACCGCTACCACCGCCCGGACATGCTGGGTTTTCTCTGCTTCGGCCATCATTCCATCCTCCCCAAACAAAATATCTTTCGGGTCCGACTCGCTCCTACACGCACCGAACCGTCTAGATTATCCACGCCAGTACCTAGTATTTGGATTTGACTATCCCATTTCCCAAACCAGAAGATTGAGAGTATATCAGGCATCCGGCTCCACCCATCCTCACGCATCCACTGGCATGCGCTTAGCCAACTGACCCTGCCAATCGCCCGAAAAGGGCCATCCGTGACCAGACAGGACCAACTGTGGCGGAACAGTAAGACGTCCTAGCAAGGCACGTGCGACAGCTGCTGTCTTTTGCTTCAACTGGCCACTTGCCGAAAACTGCTCAGGTGAGACCGCTAAGGTACCATCGGGATTTCCCGCCGCAAGGTCCCCGATCAATAAGGCGTCCTTTCTCTGAAGGATCATCTCATCCATGTAGGGGCGATCTCCAACCAGCGTGACCACCATGCGCCGCGCCACAAGATTTCCCGGAAGGCCCATGCCATCTTCATACGTTTTTGCCTGAACGACGCGACCATAATGCAGACGGTCTCGGTCGGCTTGCGCGGGGACATAAATGGGACACCCAAACCAGTCGCTCAAATAGCGACTCCCCCGGGTGTGATCATGCGTGGTCAGGATAATGGCGCGCACCGCGCCATAGCTTGCCAAGAGGTGCGGAAGTCCAGGACGAACCGGGGGATCGACAAGAATGAGCCCATCATCCTCCTTGACGACGTGCCCCACCATCATCAGTTCCTCTTCGGGATCCGGCGTCATCCATTAGCCAATGGCATTACTAACCCAGGTTATCATCCATTATTCCCTCCGAGAATGTGGTGTTCTCTCCTTCGAGAGTCTCATTCAGACACATTGTACGGGACAGTCTCCGCCACTGAATCGGTGCGGTACAATGTGAAGTACTACAGGGTCCACGAATCCACTTTGGCAATGATCGACGCGTTCTCATCATCGTTCAAACCAGGTAGGCGCCTCGCTGACTCGAAAGATCTCTTCAGGGTAAGGAAGCGCCAAGGGCCGACGTTCCTGCGCAGAAAAGTAGCGCAGTTCCACTGATTCTCCGTCTAAACATCGAAGCTCCCCGGACAAAATACTGCAAGAAAATACCACCACTAAATATTCCACCTGATTGCCATCCGAATAGGTAAAACGAAAGGCATCTCCCCCAAGAACGGCAAGGATGCCGAGGGGGCTCACTCGCAATCCCGTCTCCTCATAGACTTCGCGAACCACCGCCATAAAAGGAGTTTCTCCGAGTTCGATGGCTCCTGCGGGTAGACTCCACACCTCCTCCGACCCTTGGGGCCTTTGAAATAAAATCTCCCCTCGATCATTCCTAATGACGGCTGCCACACTAGGGTTGAATATAGCCATCGGTCCGATCTTCTCCCGCAGGACGCGATAATAGGATGACATCGGCATTGTTAGTCTCGCTCCCCTCTCTCTTTCCAGGCTAATGCCCGCTTCTCAAGGCTCTGGACATATAGTTTCTTGGCGGGACTGTAATCTCGAGTATCGGTGTATTGGGACGCCAGGCCTTGCTTGAACGCACTATAGGCCCTCACTTCATGGGGATGGCTCGATAAAAAGTCTCGTAGGACCAGGTGACGGCGAATCTCCCCATGTCCTACAGGGTAGACGTGGAGGTGATGAGTTCTTTTTTCGCCTCCCTTACGAAAAAGCCGCCGTCCCGGGATTCCCCATTCTCCCGAATCCTCGTAGCCTACCTGTATCAATTCCTCAATCCATCCCGCACCCAATTGAGACCAGTCGACCACCGCCAACATATCAATTACGGGCTTGGCCATCATACCCGGAACCGCCGTGCTACCAAAATGCTCTAGGGCGATTCGCGCCGGTCCAAACACCCCACATAGTCGCGCACTTTCCTCGGCAAATTGGTCAACCCAGTACGGCTGATATGGCATAAGACGAACGTCGATACCGTCCCCCTCCCTTCCATCTCCGGATACCATCGACTATTGCGAGAGACCTCCCCACGCCGCCGCATGTCCTCGTCCACCGATTGTTCCCAGCACAACCGCTCGATGCCAGACTATCTTAGGGCACAGAACGTTTGTGTGCACTTTCATCGACACGCTAGCATCATTCTTCACAAGCAAAGCGTTTCCCTCCCGCACATCGCAATTACACATAGTGATTCTTACCTTCTTTCTTCAAACCCAATCAATATCGCAGCATTCTGTAGCCGTCCCTCCCATCGTCTATGTCCCGGAACAAATGCTGTGAAATCCCCCGGATGATTTTTCGGCTCACCGACCATGCGAGGACAAGGGGCGGAAGTCATGGCGACTATCTGATCTCAATCAACGACAAAGCGAGTTAGCCATAACACCTAGTTGCGCCCTATACTCCTTCCATAAAGACTGCCGTTAGTGAAAGTCTTCATAATGCCGGTGTCGATCGTCATTTGTCCCAGGGTAGACGGGGCGGACCGACGGTCTCAGGCCTGCAAGCGAGGAAAGTGTGTTTAGTAACAGTGAAATCACGTCGAGCAAACTGCCCAGGACTGGACTATGCAGACCGGGTCCGCTCATCCGTAATATCTTCGCGCACTCCTACCCGATGACCACTGTACCCTGGGTGCCTACAACAAGAGGAGCCTTGCTGACATTCATTATATTTTTTCTTGAAGTCAGCACTAGAGGACCTCACTGTACCGATAAGGGGTATTCGAAACGACCGCGGATAACATTGGACGTTCCCCGCAGTCAGGATCAAAAATTCCTCTGCACCAAGATCCTCCGCCCGATCAATCGCTTACCGGAAGATGGCAGATTATTTAGCACCAATTTCTTATTCTTTGGGGATACCCATGAGGGTCAATCGCTGTATGAGCCAGTGAAGTGGAATGCGCTCTTGTTCCAAGCGAATGCCCTCGCCAAATTGGTGACGCTGCAAGCCCTCATAAAGATTCGATTCAGCAAGCGTCAGACGAGTGAGTGTATGGGTGCTTGGACGATTCTCCCGGTCCCAAAATTCTTGGAATGCTAAAAGCGTCTCTTCATCCATTAAGAGCGATTCGGCATGCGGAAAATAGTGACGAAGTTCATCTAAAATAGCAAACCCGTGGGTATCAAGATCGCCCCAATAATAGAGTGGTACCATTGATAGCCAATGCGCTTCGTGAAACCGCTTTAAACCATACCCCGATCCAAATATAGCGAGGCTCGCAGACATGTTCGGAAACGCCAGAAATTCAATCTCATTCTCCATCATGAAGATCCGCCGAATGGGAAGTCGGAGTTGGGCGAACTCGCCGCCTGGCACGGTCACGTCTGTCATCCCTTGGATACTTTGCTGGGGATCAAGAAAACGAAAACGCACCATCTCCGGTTTTTGCCGAAAGCCATAACGTGCTTCAAATCCTGATATGCCCGTAGACTCATGCTCCACCATGGTCGGATCTAGCACCTGATCCAGTACATCCATCAAAATGCTACGGTGACGCTCAACAAATTTCGTGTCAATCCCCGGAACATCGACTTGCCGAATATAGAGTCCAGAGCGAGGATACTCCTTCGCCCAACGCGCCACGGCAATGAGCCGAGGCCAGTCCTCTGCCCACTCGAGTACCTTAAGGGGGTGGGCTAAAGCCCATCCCCTTAACTTCGGCAACTCGTGCTCAATACAGTGAAAGGCCATGGTAGCCTGATTGGCCTCTTCCTGTTTGTCAATCCAGTGCAGCGCGGCTTCAGCTGATGCTATCGTCAGCGCGGTGGGCACCTGGTTTTGCCCCAATATGGAATGCTTGAAGTCACGCCATTCAACAACCACGTCTGGTGTTTGCCAGCTACTCACCTCGTGAATCCATTCGCGAACCGCCCCATAACGGTCTACCATGTCATGGGTATTGGGTCCACTAAGCGGCAGACGATATGGGAAAAATGTATCGCCTTCCCATAAATGGGCGAGAATGCGGCCCCGTTCCCACTCCCGGTGTAGTCGCGATCGAATGGCGTCGGACCGAGTCCACTCCTTCATCGTCCGCGCGCCTCCCGGTCAGCTCGATATTCTTCGATGGACACATTGCGAATTTGAGAGTTTTTCCCTTGATCGTTATGCACAAAACCCACACTGGCCACATACGGCTCGATCACATGAATCTTTTGCAAGGGCGTCACGATTAATAGCTGAAGATTCAAATGACGAAAAAGTTCCAAACCAAACTGCGCCGACTCATCCGACCCGCGGCCAAAGGCTTCGTCAATGACCACAAACCGAAAACTCCGAGGATTATCCCCGTCGATCCCAAACTGATAGGCGAGGCTGGCCGCCAAAATGCTGTACGCGAGTTTTTCCTTCTGGCCCCCCGACTTGCCTCCGGAATCGGTGTAATGCTCATATTCCGTATCATCGTGAAGCCAGCGCTCCGAGGCGGAAAAAGTAAATGCATGGCGCACATCGGTCACCTTCGCGGTCCACAGGCTATCCCGCTCGGCCATCCCTTCCCGGCCCCGAAACCGCTCCACAATCGCCCTCACTTGAAGAAACTTGGCTTCTGAATATTGCTCGTTGTCGGAACCCGTGAGGCTCCCCTCGGTAGCTGCCCGTAACTGCTGCTGAAACTCTCGGACCTCGCGATCCGGATTCTGGTCGGCATCCAGCCGTATATACCGGCCGCGGTTATATTCCACCTCTGCCAACGACTGGTTGATTTGTCCTACCCGATCCCGAATCATATCGCGCTCTTTGGCTAGCTGCGCTTGGAATTGTGCAATCTCGTGGATGGTATTCTCATTCAACAGTGTTTTAAACTTCTCTTCAAACCGTGGCAAATCGTCAGCCTTGAGCCGTTCCATGACGCGCTGGTACTCGGGTAATGCTTCCATCCGGGCATCCATCTCGCGAGTTTCGACAGAAAAAGCGGACTGATACTGTAACATCGCCTTGGTGACCCGCGTCTGTAGCGTGTCTCGGCGTGATCGCGCATCACGAATATGGCTGGCAAAATGCTCCGCCATCCACCGTTCTAAATCTGGCAAATGCTCCACCACATCCACAGAATTGCCATACTGACGTTGAACCTCTTTTAAGCCCTCTGCTATGGTGACGGATGGCGTCTCTCCTATCATCGCCTGAGCCTTTTCACGCGCTCGTTGGGACTCCTTGATGCGGTTTTCATTAGCCCCCGATGCATACAAGATTTTCTTCTCATACTCGCGAATCCCCTCGAGCTCATGAACCGCCTCCTCTAATTGCTGCTGGAGTGTCCTCAAGATATCGGAAGTGCGCTCGAGGCGATATTTTTCCTCTTGAAGTTGCGCAATCTCAGCGGCTACGTGTCCCCAGTCAACCTCGCGATAGTCGCTAATACCGTCTAGACGGTCGATAGTTCGATTCCGACTATCGAGGTGCCCTTTCTCACGATCCAAAACTTTCATCCGCTGTGTGATGCTCGCGATACGCTGCTCTACGACATGGCACCTGCGTTCTAATGCCTCAATCTTGGGCCGATTATCCCACCCTAGTACGTAGCGGGTGCGGTCTTGAATACGGTGCCGATCATCCTTCTCATGACGGTCCCGCCCTTTAATTTGACCTCCTGGCGTAATCGCCAACGGTTCCCGACGAAAATCGTCTAAGTTCTGAGTACAGACGTAGTCGAAACGAGAAGCGAGCTGATGCTCCAACCATGCATAAAACGGCGTTTGCGGCTGGATGCTGAGCTTGCGGACTACTGACTGCGGATGAATCTCAGATCGTTTGGCGACCTCGCCCCGTAGAACACGGTAGTAGACCAACCGCCCGTTCAGATGGGTCTCTTCCACCCACCCAGCAACGGCCCGATAGTAGTCTTCTGGAACCAAAAGTGACAGGCCAAAGTTGTGTAGGAGCCGCTCAATAGCCCCCTCCCAGATGGCCTCGTCGTCATGCACTTGAATGAGTTCTCCGACAAACGGCAATACCTCTTCATGCACTCCAATACTGCGGGCTAATTGCCTGCGCATCTCAATCTGAGGTGCGGGGATATTGCTTTTGCGCTTTTTGAGAGACTCAAGCTCCTCCACCATCGGCTGCAACTGATTGTTCTCGTCCCGCAAATCGCCACTAAGTTGGTCTCGCTCGGTACCCAGTTTTTGCAAGTCCTCATCCAGTTGCGTCCGCATAGCCTTCAGCATGTGCCGAATTTGTCCGAATCCCTGGTCGTCTGAGGGCGAACTGAGACCGAGTTCGTCAAGATGCCCACAATATTTATCCCACCGCGCTTTGCGACGTCCTTTTTCTTCTTCTTTGTCGACCATTTCTCGCTTAATTTGACTCAAGCGCTGGCCTCCGTTGTCGTCGATTGCACGGCGAAGGTCGGCAACCCTGCCCTCCAATGCCCGAACATCAGTCGCTGCCATCTCGACCTTTTGACGGAGTTGGGTGGATTCCTCGTCCAACTGCTCCAGCTGGATCGTTAAAAGGTCGATGCGTTGACGTGCGATAGACCCCGGAAGTGCCTTGACCATGGCCTGCCATTGCTCAATCTGGCGATCAATGTGCTCGAACTCGAGGCCTTCCACCACCAGTGGCTCTAACATTTCAAGTTGTTTTTTCGCTTTGAGGACCGCCTCGTGCGAGCGGTTGAGGTCGTCAAAGTGCCGCACTAAATGGGTAATACGCGTTTGTACATCAAAGGGTTCCAGCATGTGTTCGCGGACAAATTGGGTGAGATTGCCTACGGATTTCATGGAAACGGCTTGACTAAAGAGGTCAAGCGCCTGCGGATTCTTGATGCCCAAACTGCGCCGAAAGAGCGTTTGGTATTCTTTGAAACTGTCTTTGACCGTACAGCCCGGCTGACTCGCCAGCCGTCTTTTTAAATCTGGTACATGCGACCCGAAATGGGAAAAATCCTGTTCTACAGTGAGATCACGATGCGCAATCACATAGAACCGTTCTGGCTGCTCGGTCTTGTCGCGCACCCAAAAGACTTGTGCTAGCGTGACCGCCATTCCCAGTGCATCATTGTGAAAGGTCCCCAAAATCACCGAATAACTCGTTTCATCACGCAATGCCACAGGCCGTGCGCTGTATCCAGAATTACTACGCTCCGATTTGTAATAACCGAGAACGTAGGAACGCAAGCTCCGCTCCTTATTTTCCGCTCCTGCCGCCTTATTATAGACAATCCGTTGCGGTGCCACCAACAAGGTGGTGATGGCATCCACTAAGCTGGATTTCCCTGACCCAATATCACCGGTCAGTAAACTGGTCTCCCCGTTCACCTGAAGAGACCATACTTTGCGATGGAAGGTTCCCCAATTAAAGACCTCCAAGTGATGAAGACGAAATCCTGGCGCCTTGTCCGGAATTGCAAAGAACATCTGCTGATCTTCCCATGTTTTGCTAGCCACTCGACGCTCCTCCCTCTTGCGCCGCGTCGCTCCCGCGTGACATCAGATACGCGCTGAGCTTCTCGTTAAATTCGCTGAGCCATTCGGCATCGACAAAAGCTTTAATAATGCGCATCACCTCATAGACGCCGTTTTGACCCCGTAATTCCCGCATAAAGCCCAACTCCACAATGCGGTTAATGGCCGTCTTTTGTACCTGGTCCACGACTTTAGCTTCATTGCCCCGGCTAGGGAGGTAGACACGCACCATATCCAGAATGTCATCTCGAGACATGATAAGGCGGGATTCCCCAGACGATTCAGCCTCTAAAAGTCGCTTACGCAAAAGCGCCAGCACTAAACTCACCGAAAAGGACAGCGGACGCTTCGCCACCAAATGCGGCAAAGCCTCCTCTCCCTCCAATGAGTCCCGGTTTTGAAGATAGGCAAATCCCTCGGCTTCATCCACCAAGAGTTCTAGACCCAGCACGGCGACGTAATCCTTAACGGCGTTCGCGTGATCTAAGAGGGCTTGAAAGAGATCTTGTTGGCCTTCTTGATACAAGACCCCCTTAAAGAGAGCAATGAGGACGCGAGAGAATCGACTGCTCGATTCAGCGACTGAAGATGACGCGAACAATTCGGGCACGGCGTCCCCCCTCCTCTCGTGCATCCAATACCACGATGTCTCGCATAGTCTCGTCAAATGTCGCACTAGACGATTCGCTAGCGATGGCCAAATAGGTCATGAGCTCAGCCAGCCCGTGTTCCAAGGGATAAAGAGAAAGCAGTTCTGGCAAAGTGACCTGCGTTCGCCCGTCCAACGCATGGCGCACGTTTCGCTCCAATTGTCCGCGATCCACGACGACCTGGCTAAACAGCAGATCCATGTCAATGTCTTGATCGCCCAATTCCAGCACGTCGCTATCCACCACAACCCGTTTAGGAGGTGTATACATCGTGTGTTCTACCGCAAGCGCCACCTGCGGCGATGCGTCATCCATGGTCAAAAACGCCGTCTGACGAGGCGGATCGTCTGTCACCGCTAAAGCCTTTTGCTCAATCTGCCGCAGAATCTCCATAATCCGGCGATTTTCCAAACGTACTTGATCATCCAAGAACCGACGCAATTGCTGGGAAATCAACGCAAAGGTTCGTTGCGTGTGCTCTCCTGCCTCAAGCCAATCATAATGAATGTGCTTGAGGCGCATATCCGGCTGTAGTGAGCACACCGCATCCATCTGAAAGACCGCCTCCAACAGCGACGACAACTCGGTTTGGCGATCGGCAGCCATAAGAAAGTTCCAAAAGGCCCGAAAGCTCCTCCCTTAATCTGACCCTTCAATAGCATCACTTTGGCCAAACACCTGTTCTAAAAGATCCGCTTTACTACCTTCCCAGAGCGTGATTTGTTCCCGGGTTCTTCGGTCCAATTCCCGAAAGTTCTGTTCGACTTCACGGAAATCGGATAGCAGATCCCGGGCTGTAGACACCACCTGCTGAAACCGATCTTTAACCTGCAAGTCATCCATTATCACAAGATGCCCAAGGCGAATTTGATCGATCTCTTGATCAATCTCTGCCCGCCGTCGCTCCAGTTCTCCAATACGTTGCATCGGATCCTGCGCTTGACCGGAGACTATTTGCCGCAACAATTCGAAGACGGTCATCAGTCGGGACTCCGTCCCCACAAACTGCCGATCCTCGAGGCTCTCCAGCCACCGAATCGCTTTCTCCGCACTCACCGTGAGATCATAGTGTGGCTCATCTTTTCCCGGAGGATAGTACTTTCTAAGCCAGCCATGATTCACATTAGCCCACTCATCCAAATATTCGTGGGCACGTCGGGAAAAGATCTCCGGGCCCCAGGTTTCATGAATAGCAGAGAGAAGATCATCTAACTTGGCTTCCATGTCGCCGTAGGGAATCTCACGGCCGTTGGCCTGAATGAATACTTGATAGAGGAAGCTGGCCACTAGTGGCGCCGAATCAGCCATTAAAAGTTTCCAACTGGGATTGTTTTTTCTAAGTGCATCTATCGTCAAAAAATCAAGTTGCATGTGTTATGAGCTTTTTGCGTTGTGCCCTTCGACCCGCTGTGGATAACCGCTTTTTCGGGGATCCATGCGTAGCGGCGGCGTTCCGTCCGCAAAATAATCCGAGT
>NZ_JBYCKN010000044.1:0-11127 GCF_057473405.1 Sulfobacillus sp. TH-112 | reverse complement strand
CTTTTGTACGCTGACCGCGCGCTGATAGCTGCGGCGTTCTAGGCCGAGAAATACATCTTTGAATTGCACCATCCCCGCCGCCGTAAAGAGCAGTGTCGGATCGCCTGCCGGTACGATAGGCGAGCTGGCCACCACTTGGTGCCCACGTTCTTCAAAAAATTGTAAAAATCTCTGCCGGATAATGGCTGCCTTCACTCAGGCGCCCCCTTCGTGTGGTGATGTCTCATTGTACCGATGGCTGAGAATCATGGTCAAGAGGTACCGTAAACCACCGATAGAAGTGACTTAATAACACCCGCACCACCGCCGCCAGCGGTACCCCGAGCAACAGACCCACGAATCCGGCGACTTCTCCTCCTGCTAAAATGGCAAATATCACCACCAGGGGGTGCAGTCCTACCGACTCCCCCACTAACTTCGGTGAAATCACCACCCCTTCTAACTGATGAATCACCACAAATCCCACCACGGCATAAAGAGCCACCCAGGGTGACCGCGTCAGCCCTAGAAGGATAGCAGGAATCGCCCCCGCGATGGGCCCCACATACGGAATCACATCCGTAATTCCGGCGACGGCTCCAATTAGGAGGGCAAATGGAATGCCTAAAATGACCATCCAAACCGTAGACAACAGCCCGACGACTAAGGCGACCAATAGCTGTCCGCGGATGAATCCGTTGAGCGCACGATCAATATCATTACCGAGTTTAAACACCTCTTTGTGCCAGTTGATGGGGATAAGCGCCCAGAAGCGTTCGCGAATGCGCGCTAAGTCCTTTAACACATAAAAGGCTAATACTGGGGCAATCACGATACTCAACACCCCAGGGACTAGTCCGAAGATGGCGTGAATCACGTCTTTCATCACTGTCATCAGTTCACCCTGTAGATGTTTGCCGGTTCCGGCGATCGCAGATCGGACCACAAGAGGCATGGGCTGCTGATGAAACCGAAGCGACCAATAATTATAGGATCGCTGCACCTCGCTCGCCATGGTAGGAACAAACTTAATGAGATGCACGCTCTCTTGCACTAGAATCGGGATAAGATAGACCGCCATGAGCGCAATGACCGTTCCCAAAACCGCATAGGCAATCAAAATAGCGGTCACGCGTCGGACCTTCAGAAAGTGCACCATAGCCTCCACCAGTGGGGCCAGAAGGTAGGCCAAAATGAAGGACAGCACGAACGGCAGCATGACTCCACGTACCGCAATGAGAAGCCATCCGCTACCAAACACCACCAACATTAAAAGCCCCCAGCGATACCACCGCCGAGGGCTTCGGGATCTCGGGCTTCTGGCGATTGTCAACGCTAGCTCATCCGTCGCTTAGCCAGATGCACTAGGCGCCCCCCACCGTATCGCGCCACGCGATAAGCCGCGGGAGCCAATCGCCGTGCTTGACGAAATGCCGACCCATAAAATTTCTGCCGTGGACGCCGCAAAAGCCAAATTCCCGCCATTACCGCACCAACTAAGGTACCCGTAACCATCCCCGTGACATATTTTCTCATGGCGCGACCCCTTCCAATTCGTCTGGGTCGATGCGTGATAGTTCGCCATCATTCTCGACCCGATACATGCGCACACCCTTGGTGCCCATGGCAAATTCGATGTAACAGTCCCAACAATAATATTGCCCGGTACCTACTCGTCCCACGTTTCGCCCGGTGCAGCCAGGGCATAGTGGCTCTTTGTCCACGAGAAACCTCCCCCTTTTTTCTCCGTCAGGATTCCCCAGGGACAAAAATTTTAACCGTGCGTTCGCCAAATTCAGTAAGCTGCTGAATAGGCACCAGGGACGCCCCGAGCATCAAGTCTCCCACCACGCCGCGAGAAATTACTAAATAAGAAATGCTGGCGGTTTCTTGGTCAATGACCACATCCTTCAGCCGCCCGTACAGGCGACCGCCTTGACTCACCACAACACGCCCCTTCCAAGCGGCATTCATGCGTAATATGTGTCGCCGGAACTTACGAGGACGTCTCAACATGGTTGAACGATGACCAAGCGTCACCCCCATATCTGTCAAACGAACGTCGTTGCCGATGGGTAAAAATACCGGGAGACACCATCGTGGAGCGAGCAATAACCCTTCCAACGACCGTGTCTCCCAGGACACCACCAATTCGTCGACCCGACTGACGGGGCGCGCATTCCCACTCACCCAAACCGGTAAGTTCGTTAAATGCCATCCGCTAATCATACATCCTCCCTGTCCTACATGACTAGAAGGGGCGCGCAATCCTCCCCCCTGCCACCAGCACGTCATCCTGATACAGAACTGCCACCTGCCCAGGGCTGACTGCCCATTGCGCATCGTCAAACTCAATCATCGCGTTGCTTCCTTGTGGCCTCCACACTGCACGCTGCGGCTCCATATTGTAGCGAATTTTGGCGAGTCCTAATTCCGGCATCTCGGGGGTAAATCCCGAAACATAATGGACGGCAGCGACTCCAACCTTTCGCTCGAAAGCGTCCTCACGCACCCCAACCATGACGCGATTTGTCTGAGCATCTAATCCCGTCACATAGTGCGGTACGGAACTGGCAATATTGAGGCCTCGCCGCTGCCCCACCGTATAAAACGCAACGCCTTCGTGCCTCCCTACCACCGTCCCATCACGAGTCACCATATCCCCAGGAGACACGGCATCGGGACGATTCTCCCGCAAGTAGCCCTGATAGTCGTTTTTTGGCACAAAACACAATTCCTGGCTGTCTGGCTTATGCGCTGTGATGAGTCCTCGACTCGCGGCGATGTCTCGACTCTCAGCCTTCGTCATCGCCCCCAAGGGAAAAATTAAGTGACATAAGTCCTCTTGTCCCAAGGTGTACATCAAGTAACTTTGATCCTTCTGCTTATCCGCTGCCCGCATCAATTGATACTGGCCTTCGTGCTCGCGAACCCGAACATAATGCCCTGTGGCCAGGTAGTCTGCTCCTTGCGATCTTGCCCATTCCCACATCGCTCCAAACTTGATATTGCGATTGCATAACGCACAGGGATTCGGCGTCTCCCCAGACAAATAGGCTTCCTCAAAGGGCAGAATCACCTTTTCATAAAATGGTTCTTCGACATCGACCAGATGATGGGGTATCCCAAGCTTCTTCGCGACCCGCCTGGCATCGACAATCGCATCAAGCCCGCAACAACTATTGGTGGTCTCAGCGGGCAAGTGGCGCATGGTCACTCCAATGACCTCATACCCGTCATCTATCAATAAAGCGGCGGCCGCCGAGGAATCGACGCCGCCGCTCAATCCTACGACTACAGTCTTTCCCATCGTTATCCTCCTTGCCCCCTTAGTATGGCAACTTCCGTGTGCGGCAAATCGTCTTGACCCATAACCCGTTGTTCCATGACCAACTGGTCCATGGTAATCCGCGTCATGGCTTCATCAATGGCTTCTTGCACCCGAGTCCAAACGTCAGGACCAATACACCAATCCATCTCACTACAACCCGCCCCATTTTCGTTGGTGCACTCGGCAACCACAATCGGCCCCTCTACGGCCGCTACCACATCGCGAACCGAAACCCCCTCTGGCGGGCCCGCCAACTGATAGCCCCCTTGGGCGCCACGCATGCCGTTCACAATACCGGCACGTTTGAGAAGAGGCATTAATTGCTCCAAATATTGTTCAGGGATATTTTGGCATTGAGCAATGTGGCCCACTGTTAGATGCCCGTGACCATAATGACGCGCCAATTCATAGACGGCTTTCACGGCATACCGGCCCTTGCTTGATACCTTTAACATGGCACACACTCTCCTTTCACCTAACAGTAAGGGTAGCACCCAGATGATGCACGGTCAACTGACCGAGCGCGAATTTGATCCGCCCGATCCACCCGTGTGCGAGGTTGATCTGCGCCCCGTAGGGAGTGTCACGCCACAAGTTTTGGAGGTCACACAGACGACCAGAACTGACAGGATGGAGCTTTTTGTCCATACACAAAGCCACTCTACGCGGAGTGGCTTTGTGAGCAAACAACTAATTTAATGGCCGATTTACGACACCGTATCATTGGCGGTGTGACCGTCTTTCCCCTTACCACCCAGACGGCGCAAAAGAATTTTAATCGGGTCGTAATAGCGGTCCGCAACTCGTTCTTTGAGCGGAATAATGGCATTGTCCGTAATCTTAATGTGCTGCGGACAGACCTCAGTGCAACATTTCGTTACATTGCACATGTTGACGCCTGCTCGATTCGCCAACAAAGGCAATCGATCAGCTCCATCCATAGGATGCATTTCAAATTCGGCGATTTTCGCCATGTATCGGGGACCAAAATACTTTTGCTGCCCTTCGTGATTACGAAGGACGTGGCATGTATCTTGGCACAAAAAGCACTCAATGCAACGATGAAACTCTTGAATGCGGTCGGCATCAATCTGCTGCATATTAAATGGTGCCGGCACAGTTGGTTCAATCAAGGGAATTTCCTTGGCTACTTCGTAATTCCAGGAAACGTCCGTCACCAGGTCCTTAATAATCGGGAACGTCTGCATGGGCCGAACTTCTACCGGTTCCCCAATATAGTCATCCATGCGGGTCTTGCACAACAGCTTCGGCTGTCCATTAATCTCGGCTCCACAGGATCCACAATGGGCGGCTTTACAATTCCACCGCACCGCCAGGTCAGGAGCCAGATTATGTTGAATATAGTGGAGAGCATCTAACACCACCATGCCCGTTTCTCCCGGCACCTGATAGGCCACCGACTCCCCGCCAGACTTGTCACCGCGCCATACATTGAGGGTAAATTCCTCTGCCATGCTCTACAACTCCTTCCCTGCCGCGTCGTTGACAAGTCCCGGAGGCTTGCCGTACGTGAACAGTTTAGCTAAGTTTTCTGGCATCTCATGGACTGGCTCTTTTCGTAACTGAATGGCGCCATCCTGATACGATTCAACAAAGTTAAGTGTTTGCCACTCAGGAAGCTCATCAGGATAGTCAGTACGCCAATGCGCCCCACGACTTTCTTGTCGCGCCAACGCACTGCGAATGATGCCCTCACACAAGAGCAACATATTTTCGACATCAAACACCGCATGCCATCCCGGATTATAGATCCGCGATCCATTGATAGACATAGTCAGAGATTCTTCTTTGAGTTCCAGCAGTTGAGACAGGCCTTCTTCTAGCACGGGTCCAGACCGCATAATCCCGGCGTGGTTGGTCATTATCTCTTGCAGTCGCTCGTGCACATGATAGGGATTGACGCCGTTATTACGCGTAAATGGCTCGAGAACTCTCTGCATCTCTTCATTAAGCTCGGCCTCATCAATCTCCGCCAACTCTCCGGATCCTTCCACATATTCCCGTGCTCCTAGACCCGCTCGGCGCCCAAATACCAAGAGGTCGGACAGAGAGTTTCCGCCCAGTCGATTGGCACCGTGAAGACCACATGCCACCTCACCAGCGGCAAAGAGACCGGGAAGTGTGGTCGCACACGTTTCCGCATCACTGCGCAAGCCACCCATGGTATAGTGACAGGTCGGAGCCACTTCAAAGCGTTCTTTGGTGATATCAAGATCGGCCAACGTAAGAAACTGCTCATACATGCCCGGCAACTTCGCTTTCACGTAGTCGGGCCCTTTATGGCTGATGTCTAGCCATGCGCCGCCATGTGGCGTACCCCGCCCCGCCAGATTTTCCCGGAAAATAGACCGTGCTACCACGTCACGCGATGACAGTTCCATCCGGTCCGGATCGTAAGTCTTCATAAAGCGCTCGCCTTCGGAGTTGAATAACAATCCTCCTTCACCACGAACCCCTTCGGTGACTAACAAGCCGCGCACACCGGGAGGCCACACCATCCCCGTGGGATGAAATTGCACCATTTCCATATCTTGTAGGTTTGCCCCGGCTCGAAACGCCAGCGCCGCCCCATCCCCGGTGCTCTCCCACGAATTGGATGTAACCTTAAAGACCTTGCCCCAGCCTCCCGTGGCCAAAACGATGGCACGGGCTCGGAACAAGACGAATCGACCGTCAGACCGAAAGTATCCAAAAGCCCCGGCAACCCGACCGTTCTTCACGATAATCTTCGTCATAGTCACTTCCTGATAGATATCAATGCCGGAGTGAATCGCCTTATATTGCATTGTTCTAATCAGCTCAAGGCCAGTATGGTCTCCAATGTGGCACAGTCGGCGAAAACTGTGGGCCCCGAACGGCCGCTGCATAATCCTCCCTTGGGGCGTGCGGTCAAATACGGCGCCCCAAGTCTCCAATTCCAGCACCCGGTCAGGGGCTTCTTTGGCAAATATCTCCGCGGTACGGTAGTTGTTGATAAAGTGCCCGCTGCGCATCGTGTCGTAAAAGTGGGTTTCCCACCCGTCTGGTGCATCTAAGTTACCAAACGACGCCGCTGCGCCGCCCTCTGCCATCACCGTGTGCGCTTTCCCTAACAGCGATTTCGTGATGACCGCTACCTTGAGGCCCGGCTTTTGCGTTGCTTCGACGGCAGCGCGAAGTCCTGCGCCACCTGCGCCAATAATAATCACATCATAATCATGAACTTCATACGACTCGTGTGCCATTTAAAACAACCTCACATCATGAATGACTCCCATAATGAGGAGTCGAATATATAAATCGGCGGCCCACACCGTAGCTAGCGATGCCCATGCCCACGTCCCATGCAACATGTTCCAACTCGAAACGCGATTCCAGATCTTGTAGCTGGTCGTCGGCTTACCATCACAGGAATAACAATCTTTCTTCCCGCCCACCATGTGGCGAAATGCATGACAGGAAAAGGTGTAAAACGTCAAGACGACGGCGTTGATAAGAAGCAATAGGCTTCCCACCCGCACTTCAAACCCGGCCTTGAAAAAAAAGGCCTCGACCGCATCTTTCCAGAGAAATATCAGAACAATTACCGCCAAATACCAAAAGTACCGATGCAAATTATTAATGGCAAGTGGCCACTTAGTTTCACCGCTATAACGCGGCCGTGGCTTGTCTACGGCATAACATGACGGCGGATCCCAGAAGAACCCGCGATAGTACTCTTTTCTATAATAATAACAAGAGAAACGAAACAAAAAAGGTACCCAGGCAACATACAAGGCATCTAATAGATGCCAGCCAAACCACTTACCTACACCTGGCGAAAAATAAGGCGACACATAATTACCAAACGTTCCGGAATTATGAAAAAATACTTCCCATAATGAATAGAGAACCCAAATCCCTAAAATGCTGCTTGTAATCAACGGTTCCACCCAATAAGGTTTTTGCTTGGCGCGGCCTTTAGGCCGCGTGGGCGACGTCGATTCCAGGGGTTGAGCCATGCGTATCCCCTCCCACCGCAATGGTCGATTAAAAGTGCTCTCATTTGACTCTGAGCCTATCCTGAGTATACATCACAAAACAGAAGGCTCATAAAACTGTCAGCCTAGGCGGAATATTCCGCAGTTCACTCTCGATGATCCCTCCGGCGTCGCCGCCACTCCTGCAATAGACGTTGATATGCGTCTTCTTGTCCCTGGCTAGTCGGGTGATAGATTTTCAGATCCGCCAT
The DNA here is from genome assembly GCF_057473405.1 of Sulfobacillus sp. TH-112. Classification (NCBI taxonomy): domain Bacteria; kingdom Bacillati; phylum Bacillota; class Clostridia; order Eubacteriales; family Clostridiales Family XVII. Incertae Sedis; genus Sulfobacillus; species Sulfobacillus sp. TH-112. The sequence continues at coordinate 3,586 of NZ_JBYCKN010000044.1, read as the reverse complement.
CGTCGACGGCAAATGGGCATCGGGCAAAAAATGATCCTCTACACTATGCGGATAGCGATAGGGTTTTTTGATCCGCGGATTGTAGTGACGATCGCGCAGCTCTTCCGGCACGGGAGCGTTCGGAAATCGATCCAACGTCTCATCAAGCACTGCTAACGCTTCGACCACACTATTGGACTTCGGGGCCATGCACAGATAAATCACGGCTTGCGCCATCGGTATCCGAGCTTCTGGCAAGCCGACTTGTTCTAAAGCCCAGGAAGCCCCTTGAGCTACCAAGAGTGCCATGGGGTCCGCTAGTCCGATATCCTCTGCCGCATGTACCAGCAATCGACGCACAATAAAGCGAGGATCTTCACCGCCTTTGAGCATGCGTCCCATCCAATAGAGCGCCGCATCGGGATCGGATCCGCGGATGCTTTTAATAAATGCGGACGCCAGGTCGTAATGCATGTCGCCCTTCGCATCATAAAAGTGGGCAAACTGGTCCCACACTTCATCGAGTAGTCCACGGGTCAAGACCTTGTCACTACGCGCATCTGCCAGCACCGTAAGCCGCTCTAAAATAGAGAGCGCCATGCGCGCGTCTCCACTGGTACGAAGGCCAATCATCGCAAACACTTGGTCCTCCGCCACGCCCTCCTCATGCCACCACTCGCCACGTTGTTCCCATGCCCGCTCGAGTACCCGCTCCACATCCTCAGGGCCAAGAGCGTGAAATTCCACTAATAAGCACCGTGATAACAATGCGCTATTAAGAGCCACCCAAGGATTTTCCGTGGTGGCTCCCAACAACACAAACGTACCGTCTTCTACGAATGGCAAGAGGACATCTTGTTGACTCTTCGAAAATCGGTGTATTTCGTCGAGAAACACCACCGTCCCTCGTCCTTCAAGACTCCAGCGGTCCCGAGCTTGGTCCGCCACTTTGCGAATATCAGCAATTCCGGTGGCTACCGCAGAAAGAGAAATATAAGCTAAATGAGCGCTTCTTGCTAAAATTTCGGCGGTGGTGGTCTTCCCCGTTCCGGGGGGGCCAAAGAAAATTGAGGACCTCAGACGCTTCCCTGCCATACTGGCGAGTACGCCTTGTCCGGAGGTTAGGTGCTCTTGCCCCACGATATCCGAGAGCTTGCCCGGACGCAATCGCGAGGCGAGCGGCGCTGCCTCGCGTCGACGTTCATCGCCAAGATCCGAAAAAAGATCACTCGCCATAACCAAAATCGCTACCGCGCAAGCGTTTAAACGTGCTTAAGGCGTGGTCCACGTCCTCATCGTCAATGTTCAAATGTGTCACCAAGCGGATCGTCCGAGCTCCCATGGTCCCAAACAATAATCCCTGCTCCTTCGCCGCCTGAACCATGGCGTCGGCAGGCCCGGGGGTATCAATCATTACCATGTTGGTGGGAATCTGGGGAACTCGAGCAGAAAATCCCAACTCTAAGAGTCCCTCAAGTAATCTCGACGCCCGGTCGTGATCCTGTGTCAAGCGCTCCACGTTATCTATAGCGATGAGACCCGCCGCTGCTAGAATTCCGGCTTGTCGCATTCCGCCCCCCAGCCATTTCCGATAGCGTCGAGCGCGCTCAATCAATTCGGATTTCCCTACTAGAAGCGAACCTACTGGTGCACCTAGTCCCTTGGAGAGGCATACAGACACAGAATCCGCATCCCGCACTAAACGCCGAGCAGGCGTGTGCAATGCCTGTGCTGCATTAAATAATCGCGCCCCATCAATATGAACACTTAATCCCATTTGATGAGCAATCGCCATAAGAGGATCTATAAGATCCGAGCCTAGTGCCGCGCCACCGGCACGATTGTGAGTGTTTTCAATCCATAGCAGTCGAGCCCGCGGATGGTGAATGTTGTCCGGCCGGATCGCACTGATAAGTGTCTCTGAAGAAAACAACCCCTCCGGCCCATCCAATAAAGTCAAAGTGGCACCGGCCCACAACGCGGCCGCTCCGCCTTCGTAATAATAAGCATGGCTATCCCTATGTAACAGCACTTCTTCTCCACGCTCCGTGTGGGAAAGAATCGCAATTTGATTAGCCATCGTGCCGCTAGGTACAAAAAGTGCCTGTTCCTTACCGAGTAGGTCTGCCATGTGTTGTTCAAGCCTGTTCACGGTAGGATCCTCGCCATAGACGTCATCTCCCACTAGCGCGTGAGCCATCGCGTCGCGCATAGCATCAGATGGTTGTGTGACCGTATCCGACCGAAGGTCAATGACTTTGGCCACCTTTAGAGTCCTAACTTTCGAATCAGTTCTGCTTTCGGTAACGCCCCGACAACCCGTTGTACTTCTTCACCCTTTTGAAAGCGAATAATGGTGGGAATACTCATGACACCAAATTGAGCTGCAATAGCGGGGTTTTCGTCAACGTTGACTTTGGCCACTGTTACCGCACCCTGACGTTCATCCGCCAACTCATCCAAAATCGGGGAAACCATGCGGCAGGGCATGCACCACGACGCCCAAAAGTCTACTAACACCGGATTTTCGCCACTCACGACTTGAGAAAAATTACTTTGGTCTGCAGTCACAACATTTTCCGACAACCTAATCCCTCCAATTCTCACTTCTATCTTACCTGGTTTTCTACCGTCAGTAAATCACCAACACAAAACGGGCAGTACCCTGCCCGTTTTGATTCCCCGCCATGCCGCACCACCCGACGTTTTGAACCTGCCGCTGGCAGGTGGGCACCTCCCGCTAACTTTCGCAGTCCCCCAAAAAAGGGGGCAGGACGGCCATTAGCTTAGGATCCGGTTCCCCATGTTTTGGTGTTGGCTCAAAACATATCGGTCCATGTTCCGAACACCGCAGGGATTGTGATTGCCTCTTATTATACGAAGCACGCCGCGTCGGCGCAACTCGCAATGAATGCCAAGAGAGGTGGCTTACACCACCTCCTCGGCACTCGACATCCCTACTGGAGGTCTTCGTCCTTTTTGGCCATATTGGTCACCATTCCCGCCAATTTCTTCTTATCTTGCGGGCTCGCGGCTTGCCAAACATTTTTCGCCAATCGGTCTTGAGCCGACTTTGGTTCCACTCCGGCCTGCATCATGGCATCTCCCATTTCCACCACATCCGACGTCACGTCGTGGCTTCCATGTTTGAGGCGCTTGGCCGCAGTCTGTTTCAAGTCGTCAAAGGATGACGGTACGCCTTCTGTTGTCAAAAGCGATCCCTCCTCCACGTAGTAGGCCAGTGTCTGACCCTGTTATCCATCATTGCCCCGCAGCGCAAAAAGTATCACAGAATATTCTCCGAGCACCCGCGCACACTATCGTCAGCATGGTCGAGGAGGTGATTACTGGTGAATTGGGTGGGTGCCGTCGTACGCTTTGCAGTCGCTGCGCTAGTGTTGATGCTACTTGGTTACATTGTTCCCGGCTTTTCACACCTTACCTTCTGGTCCGCCGTTCTGGCGGCTTTGGTGATTGCGCTTGCCGGATACATTATTGAAATGTTGTTCGGAAAAAGTGTCTCTCCCTATGGACGAGGACTGGTAGGCTTTCTCGTGTCTGCAGCGATTATCTATCTCGCTCAGGTTGTCGTTCCGGGTATGCATGT
>NZ_JBYCKN010000043.1:0-3525 GCF_057473405.1 Sulfobacillus sp. TH-112 | reverse complement strand
GGTATTAAGGTTATACGCATAGACGGTGCTGCTCATACCAGCCGATGAGAGCGCATTAGTCAGCCAATAGACCACATGCTGGTGAATGGTTAATCCTTGGATATCTCCAGTACTGTACACGTTTTTGGGCAATGTCATCATCGCTGTGACCTGTCCCGTCGCAATGTTTTTTACGTTTACCGTCTGATAATTGCCACTCAACGAATCAGCCGCCTCATAAGCGACCCATGATCCCGAGGCAAATGCTACACTCGGCTTCAATATATTGGGAAGACGCACAACCCGCGTTGTCTTCCCGGTTTTGGCGTTAATAAGATACAAACCGTCTGGCCATTTTTTACTGGATAGTTGCCCCGGCCCCGGAGGATAGACACTGAGCAGCAGTTCTCCCGAATTGACTGAGCTAATATCCTCTCCAAAAGGAAGGCCTCCAAGATGATGCCATGCACTGTTCGGAACCAGGCGAGACAGTGACACGGATTTCAAGGTACCAGACCGATTTTTTACTGGGTAAAAATGGGTTCGAGTCGCGACCGCAGAGGGATGAGAGGCTACAAATCCACAGCCAGAGAGGACTGCCGCAATGACTCCTAAGCCGACCACCCAGCGTCTTTGAACGACCATGCGACAACCCCCCCATCTTTCACGCTTCATATCATACTGGTTCCTGGACAAAATCCGAAACTGTGGAAGAGACATTCGTGATGGAAACTATTTCCGTCTCTGCACCCTCAAAAATGGGTGCGACCAATACGAAATTACTATTATAGTGCTCTCGCTCTTGTCTCTTGCGGTAAAAACCGCATGAATCCCGCTACGTCCCATCTCTATGCTTGCTAAACACCACCCCCACGAAACTGGGATTGGTCACGACAGATGAAATTATGTGCACCGCGTGGTAAAATTACCTTTAATAAGTTACTTGCGAACAATATCCTCAATACATAGCGCTTACATTTTAGCACCTAAAAAAGGATGGGATAATATGCCGAAGTTGATGGTCATCATTGCGAGTACACGCCCTGGTCGTATAGGGCTACCCATAGGTCAATGGTTTGCCGATGCAGCACGACAGCATGGAGGATTTGAGGTAAACGTGGCGGATCTTCTCGAACTCGACCTCCCTTTCATGAATGAACCCAAACACCCCAGGTTTGGAGAATATATCCACGAACACACCAAACAGTGGAGTAGCATGGTCGCTTCGGCAGATGCATTTGTGATTGTGATGCCGGAATACAATTTCGCCATGACCGCTCCTTTGAAAAATGCGCTTGACTACCTATCCAAGGAATGGCAATACAAGCCTGTGGGACTGGTCAGCTACGGTGGAATTTCTGCGGGATTGCGCGCCGCCCAAATGGTGAAACAGGTCGTCACGACCCTCAAAATGATGCCCGTTCCAGAGGCCGTCGCCATTCCCTTCGCCCCCCAATTTCTTAAGGACGGTGTGTTTGTTCCCAATGACATCACCAAAGATGCTGCAAATATCATGTTGGATGAGTTGATCCGATTTGACGAAGCCCTAAGCGGTCTGAGGCAATGAACCTGCGGTCCATCTCCCAGCGCTGGCAACCGGAAAAGCTCGCGCGAAGCACCATTCATGAGGCAGCCGCGGTGCTGCCTCCGGGGCACTGGCAGCAGTTTGACCCATTTTTGATGCTCGCCGAGGATTGGTTTCAACATGGCACCTTCGAGGAACATCCCCATCGTGGAATCGAAACCGTAACCTATGTGATATCAGGACAAATGCGGCACTACGATAATAAGTCCGGGCATACGGGGGTGCTGGGACCTGAAGATGTGCAGTGGATGACAGCTGGTCATGGTGTAATCCATCAGGAAGACCCTCTTCCGGGAGAACCGGTTCACAGTCTACAACTATGGATCAATCTTCCCCGAGAGAAAAAGTTGATGCCGCCTCGGTATCAAGATCTTTCGCATGACAAAATGCCCTGCTATCACCATGACGGTGTGCTCATACGCGTCTATTCCGGAACCGTTCATGGAATGAGCGCGCCCACCCAGAACATTGTCCCCATCACGATGGCCGAAGTTCGGATGGAGCCCCATAGTACCGTAGACCTCGACCTGGCGCCGGAGCACAACGGCTTTCTCTATATTCTCGAGGGCCACGGAATTTTTGGTGCCAATGCAGAACCTGGGTCTCAGGGCGAGGTATTATGGTTAGGCCCCGCACCGCTTCAGAAGGAAAGGAGTTGGCTGACTGTGCGTAGTAGTGCGTCGTTGCGTGCTATCCTCTATGCAGGCACTCCCATAGGTGAACCCGTCTTCGCTTACGGCCCTTTTGTGATGAATACTCGAGAAGACATCGAGGAGGCCTTTAGAGATTACCACGCTGGTCGATTCATCTAACCATCACATCAATCTCCATGATATCCCTTGGGTTACGTTATAATGAAGTATCCTTGGAGGAGGTTATCTCGATCGTATAAGAATCGACATTACCTCTTCGAAGGGAAACACCCGATTTCCTAAGGAGCCTATCAAGGTTCCTATAATTAGTGGAGGTGAGTAATGAAGTTCTATGGATTTTTGACCAATTCCCATACAGCCGCCCTTATTAGTCCTGAAGGTTCCATCGATTGGCTTGCTTTTCCACGATTCGATAGTCCTGCGGTCTGTGCCCGCCTGCTGGGCACAAAAGATAACGGATACTTCCTCATTCAGCCAACCGAAAGCGACGGTCTCACCACGTCGCAGCAATATCTTGATTCCACCAACATTATCAAGACAACATGGGAGTCCCCGTTAGGGCGAGCGGTGATTTACGACTACTTGACCATCGGGCGTCCAGAATTGCGGCGGGTTATTAAAAGCGAAATTCCTATTCGGGTGGAATTAGCGCCCCGATTTCACTATGGGCTGATTCGATCGGCGCCCCAGCATGTCAATTCTGGGGCGATCTTTCGCAATCCATTAGCCAAAGAAGCTTTGGTGTTCGCCATCAATGGGCAACCGCGCCTTTCTTCCGACACCATTACTTCATCTCTTATCGAAGGCATTTGGACGCTCCCTCCGGGGCATTATGAGCTCATTTTGCAATACATTGCGGATGACGAGGACCGTTTGATGGAAGCGGCCGATGCCATTCAAGACCAAATGGTGACTTTGGAGCATGATATGGAAAGTGAAGAACTCAATGCGTCGATGAAAGAAACCGTGTTGTATTGGCGCCATCGATTAGACTTGCTACCAGCCTATCAAGGGCCTCACCAGTCAGCCTATGAACGTTCCTTATTGGTCTTGTACGGCCTCACCTATCAGACCAATGGCGCTATCATCGCGGCACCGACCACCTCTCTTCCCGAGACGATCGGAGAAAGTCGGCAGTGGGATTATCGATTTGCCTGGGTACGCGACGGATCATACGCTGCCGAAGCGTTACTCATGGCGGGAGATCACGTGGCTTCGCGGCGTTTTATGGAATTCCTTTTAAATTGCATCGACCTTCAAGCTAAACCGTTCCAAGCTCCCTTCTTTCACGTTGATGGCACCTTAATT
>NZ_JBYCKN010000042.1:0-12640 GCF_057473405.1 Sulfobacillus sp. TH-112 | reverse complement strand
GGTGCGCGTTTTGCATCATTTACAGCATGAGGGTGAGGCCACTTTTTGGTATGTCTATCATCAGTGGATTAGAAGCTTCGTGACCTACTCTTATGAGCGCAGTCATCATTATGCTCCCACCGTACGCCGGCAAATCATGAGCCTTAGGGACATTGACGGCGACTTGGCTGATGACGTCGAATCCGCACTGGTTGACGCATCGAGCGTCAAAGTGGCCTTGATGAAAGTCGAACATCTTTGGAAAAAATATGGCGAGGTTCAGCAGTTGCCACTCGAGTTTGCACCACTCGAGGTATTGAATGAGTAACTTAGGGTGGCTCCTCGGCGTTAATGTACTGTGAAAGTTAACGGCTATTTCAAAGGATGGATTTGCATGCGTCCCGCTCGTCTGAGGTCCCGCGGATTTGCTCTGGGCATCATGAGCATGATTCTTACCGGATGCGGTACTCTTTTACCCCACAGTACGGCGATTGGATCCATCGCGAATTCGCGCGGACAAGATTTTCCGGTCGTTCAAGCCTCTCCCCCTAATCCGACAGTAGTGGATTTTTCTTCGATGCAATGGGGGCTGGTGGGTATGGGACATGAGGTCATGGAAACTCAAAATGGCGGGAAAAATTGGTCATCGCGTTCCTTGCTGCAGAAAGATCAAATTCCGACGGCCATTGATTTTTTGTCCCCACAACGCGGTTGGGTGGTAGGGTTAACTGAAAATCAAAGAACATCGTCCTTAGCACTGCTCTACACCACCGATAGCGGCCATGATTGGCAGGCAGAGTTGCGGGCAGCGGGAGATCGGGCTCACATTGACATGCTGTCGAGCCAATCAGGGTATGTGATCTTAGGCAATAGGTTGTATCGGACCTTCGATGGGGGGAAACGCTGGCGTACATTGAGTGTCAAATTCCACCATCGCCCCCAGCAGATCGATTTTGTTACGCCCGAGGAGGGATACGTCACTTTTCAGGGATCGCATCAGGATTACTTGATGGTCACCATGGATGGTGGAATAATCTGGTCGCCGGTCTATCAGACGCGGAGTACTATTGGTGAGATCGATTTTTCGTCTCTTCACACCGGTGCAATCCTTATCGACGGGCCCTCGGGTGCTCCAATGGTGGGAGAATTGCTCAAGACCACGAATGGTGGTGCAACCTGGAGTGTGGTGGCAGGAGCGAATCTTGCTAAATGGGGAAATACCCCCGCGACCGGGTTCCCGATGGCCAGCAGTTATAGCGGTACCGGCCAGGGATGGATTGCCCTTAGTAGTGGAGCGATGGGATTTCAGTCGTCTGGCCTCATGATCACCGCTAACGGAGGAGAGTCTTGGCGCGCGGTGGGTGGACCGCAAGGCTGGAACATCGTCAGCATGGCCATGGTCCGACCGGGCAAAGGATGGATATTGCTTACTAATGCCGCCAATGATGGCCCTGTGTTGTTGAAGACCGTTGACAATGGTCAGCATTTTACGTCAGCATGGTCACTGTCGCCCATGGTGGTTGATATGGTGAGTCGGTCGAGGGGCTACGGACTGGGGGACGGGGCTAATAATGGCGCAATCATGGCGACCACGAATGGCGGAACGACATGGAATGTCGTCGACGCCAATCCTCCAGGAATCTTTAGCGCCATATCTTTTCACGGTGTGATCGGGCTGGCTACAACAATAGCGACAACGCCAGCCGGTAATTACGAGGTCAAGATCTACCGGACCAATAATGGTGGGCGCAGTTGGCATGTTAAGGGGGTAGTGCCCTCGGATTTCACGGAAAACCTAAAGCTTCTCAGCACCAACGATGCCATCATGGGCACGAATAGTGGACTATATCTGACGCAGGACGGCGGTATTCGGTGGACGGCAATGAGCACCGCGGCCAATTTTAATGTGCAAACCGCGGACTTTGTATCGGCAGCCGATGAGTGGAATGTTGAAGATGATAAGGCGGACCGGATCCTGCAGTTGACCTTTAGTGCCAATGATGGCAAAACCAGTCGGATTGTTTACACGTGGCCTCGTCATCACGACATCACCTATTTGGGTTTGCCTGTGATAGATTTTCTGAATCGTCGTCAGGGATGGGTTGAGGTGACGGCCATTCAAGAGAGCAACAGTACCTTTAAGAAGCCTGGAGACGACCGGGTGTTGCACAAGACTATGATACTGAACTACCTTGAAGAGACAACTAATGGAGGTAGGACCTGGATACGAACTTTTTTACCGGGGGATCTCAATTTAGTACACTTGGATTTTATCAGTCAGCAATGGGGATTTATGACCGCTAACAATGCCATGTACGTTACTTCTGACGGCGGGCGATTTTGGCACCTAGTGGCAAAAAGCCCACTGGATTTTCCGTAGGATCTGCATAATTGGAGGTAGGATTTTGCCTAACACAGGACAAAGCGCTACTATTTAATTAAATAAAGGTGCAAAGTTGCCCTAAAGGTCGCAGATCGAGGGGGGAGCATGATGCCAGATTTCGACCACCTGACGGTGGTTTTTCAACCTATCGTGCATCTTGTCACTGGAGACGTGATCGGATACGAGGCTTTGGGGCGGATTAAGGGGCGGGAAGGCGAAGGATTTGCTCCGGTATTGCAGCATGCTCGCATTAAGGGGCAGTTGAATGAAACGTATCGTAGGTTACAGTGTTTGTCTATCGAAGAAGGACAGAATCGTCCGACAGGTTCGCAACTTTTTTTGAACGTTCGACTGAATAATTTATCAGAATTATGCCGGTTAAACGACGATTGGTCGCAAGTGGTTCTCGAAGTGCCCGAGTCGGACCGACGTCTCGAACGATGGGGAGCGGAACTGGCTCCCATGCGGAGTTTAGGTGCCGCTATTGCCATTGATGACTGGGGAGTGGGCACTGCCGATCCCTTACGCTTAATCCAGTTGGAGCCCCAGTGGATTAAGATTGATGTAGCTCTCATTAAGCAACTGGGGAATCCCGATGTGGACCGCCTTATCGCACTTTTAGTGCGATGGGTTCGGCGCGATACCCAGATTATTGCCGAGGGGTTGGAACAGCCGCAACAAATCGAGCATTTGCGGCAGTTAGGGGTTCGGTATGGTCAAGGGTATGGGCTCGCCCATCCCAGCCGAACGTGGATCGCACATGTCGCCACTCCGCATGTATCGCGTAGGATAGTCGGACTTCGCCGCATGGGATTGGCCCTTGCGGAAGCAAACACCTTAACCGATAATACCTTAGCTCTGGTGGAAGATTCTCTGGAAATTCTGGGAGCTCATATACGCCCAGGCGTGGTCAAGATGGCTGAGTGGATTGATGGGACGATGATGAGTCATCATCTGGCGATTTTGAATCGTACGGAGTATGAGGCTACACTGTTGGATCACTTTCAACAATTGACTCGTGGGCGTCTTGATGAAGGGGACATGGAACGTGGCATAAAAATGGCTCGGATGCATCAGGAATTCGGTATAGATCTATCCTATTATGTGACTGCCTATCGTCGTTTCGAAACGTTTGTCAGCGAAGCCTTAATGCGGCACGGTCATGGTCAAGTGGTGCCGAGTTTACGGAACCTATTTAATTGGGACCAAAGCGTCGTGCTACACGCCTATCAAGAATTACTGGATCGCGATGCATTGACCGGAGTACTGACACGGCGGGCATTTTTCGATCGCGTGCGGCGTGATGTTCGGCAAACGCTGTCCGCATCACCCAAATGGGTGATGGGAATTATTGATATCACCGGGTTTGGACGTCTAAGTCAGACCAAAGGCCGGGTGTACGGCGATCACGTCCTCTCGCAACTGGGTATCGCATTTCAGGGATTGATGACCTCGAATGTGGCCATAGGGCGTATTGGTGGGGACGAATTCATCATATGGGGACCATATGCTGACACTCGAAAGCTGCGCCTCGATGTGAGTCGGGTCCGTCAAAAGTTGCAATCATATGCGTTACCGCTGGAGGTTCATCTGGGTCTTTCGGTTTGGGGTCGCGATGGCCAGACGGTGGAGGCCCTATACGCGAGAGCCGATCATCGGTTGCGACAGCACCATCCTAAAACAGAGGCGCGCGGATAATGGGTGGCGATATGCGGGTTTAACCCAACTACCGTGCAACACTTAGTGGGTCTAAAAGGACGTGACCGATGTGCAAGAGACGGACGATCAGTGGTCTCAAAGGGTTTTGAGATCTTTTGAGAACGCTATAAAAGTGGTGCCGATAGAGCGTCGAGAGCTTCTTATGAAGGACGTTTGCGAAGAAGTTGATCGCCTGCGGGCGTCAAGACAGTCTGTGGACGCGAAGGAAGTGGAGCGGAGCATAGAAGAACTTATGGAAAAAGTGGTCGTTTCAGCAGGGATGGATGCGCCACCTCCGACGGGCAAAGTGACCTTAAGGGAGTGGCTGACTCCGGGTCTTCTCCTGCTTGGAGGATTTATCGTCATTGTAGGATGGGTCATTGGCATTGTCTTTTTATGGTCGTCTCCTAAGTGGACCAAGTGGGATAAGGTCCTCGCTACCATGATTTGGCCGTTTGGATATTTTGGCGTCATTGTCGTATATGGGCTTGCGGGCTCCGTGGTGGCCGGGCAAGCGCCGAGAGACGCTGTTTCGGTGACCATGGGTGCCGTTGCTGTGGCGCTACTGGCACCAGTGTACGTGTTGGTGCGATTGTATCGTAGGTTGGTACAGTATCCGAGGATCCAACTTGGAGCTCCGTGGTGAGCATAGGCATATATGGGAAAAAACGGATCTGACTACCATTGCCTATTTTCAGTGAAGGCGTATCATAAGGATAAGCGAGGTGAGTATAGTGGGACGGATTTTAGCAGGGATTGGGATCGTGGTGAACTTATTTCTCCCAGGATTAGGATCGTTAATTATGGGGAAATGGACTAGTGGCGGCATTCAGGTTGGAGTCGTAGCCATTGTGTGGTTGTTGAAACTGGTCAGCTTTGGTCTTTTAGGCTGGTTTCTGTGGCCGGTCACTGGAGTGGTATGGATTTGGGCTCTAGGTGGCGGCATATTAACCTACATCGAAAGAAGTCACAAGAAGGCGTTAACCGAGCCGCGCTACTAAGCGCGGCTTTGTGGCGGTTCGGTAGTATATTCGGCCAGTCGCTTGCGCCATTTGTCCGGGACGGGCTTAGGCTTTTGCTTGTCGTAATCGAAATAGACTAAGGTTGTGATACTGGTCAGCGCTAATTGATGCGAGGGTTCGCGATAGAGATAGTGTACCATGTCAAAACTGGTGGTACCGATGCGAGAGATCCCCGTTTCAATGCGCACTTGGTCGCGAAAGAAGACTTGGTTGACAAAATCGAGATGAGCCGCGGCCATGATGAGCGGCATATCATCGGGTTCTAGTAGGTCTTCTACAAACTTCATGCGAGCTTCTTCTAAATAGGTGAGATACGTCGCGTTATTGACATGCCCTGCGATATCGGTTTCACCGAATCGCACCCGAAGTTCGATATGATGCACAAAATCCCTCCTTGTACTGGGTTACGTGAACCGTGAACCGTGAACCGTGAGCGGTGATCTGCTGGCTTTTTTTCTGAAGATAACCTATGTATCATGTATCGTGCGACCAGGCTTTGGGTTCCCCAGATCTCCCGCCGGTTAGTATAGCATAGCGGCAAGACCTCTTGAGATGTTTGGTATTATGTGAGGGCAGGGGGGCATGTGGGTGCGTATTGTGGAGGTTATTACCGGTGGAGAGGTTGGCGGTGCCCAACGTCACGTGGTGGAACTGACCACATTTTTAGTCAGTCAGGGTCACCAGGTGACACTGGTGCACGGTGGCGGCCGCTGGATTGACAGTGTAGTCCCTGAAAGCGTCCATAAAATTTATTGCTCCAGGTTGGTGCGTGACGTGAATGTGCGAGTTGATTTTGGAGCGGTTGTGACGCTAATGGCTCTATTGCGCGATGCCACTCCTGACGTGGTGCACTGTCATAGTTCTAAAGCGGGGATTCTTGGTCGGATTGCAGCGTGGCGCTTGCACATACCTTCTGTTTATACGGCACATGGCTATGTGTTTCAAGATCCTACTCGTAGCCGCAGCAACCGTGCCGTATTTCGGGTAATCGAAGCGTGGGCCGCTAAACGTAGTACAGCTATCATTACGATGACGGATGATGATAGCCGATTTGCCCAAAGATACCTACCCTCGACGGCGGTGCATCAAATTGTCAATGGCGTGCTAGCGAGAGAACAGCTAAGGCAGCACGCCCACTCACCTCAACGAATCGGATTTTTGGGCCGCTTTAGTCCCGAAAAGGGTTTGCCGGACCTGTTGGCTGTGGCGGCGCGTCAGTCTGAGTGGCACTGGATCATTGCCGGTGATGGCGAGATGCGCGACATTGTACAGAGCTATACGAGCCGTTACCCTCACATCTCGTGGATCGGGTGGGTGGATGATATCGATGCGTTTTTTGATGACATTGATGTATTAGTTCAGCCGTCATATAAAGAAGGAGCACCGTATACGGTGCTGGATGCTTTTGCCTGCGGCGTTCCCGTGGTGGGTACCGCCGTGGGCTCGATGACAGAGATGATTCATCGAGTGGATAGGGCGTTGCTCTATGAACCGGGAAATAAAGAGGCTTTCATGCGCGCTATTGATTATGCTTTAGACCACCGCGAGCGCCTTGTGGAACAATGTCAAAGGGTTCAACGACAATTCTATGCATTGTCCGACCAACTCCACCGTACAGAATCGGTGTTGCAGGCTGCGGTGTTGTCATGACTCGTGTGGCCGTACTGACCCGAATTTCTGAAAATGGGCCCATGCAAGGGGACCGGAATCGCTTAGGAGGTCTCCTGGCGGCATTGCGATCGCTGGGATGGGATGTCGATGTGATTCATCTGGGCAAGGACGCTCGTATCGAGCGCACTCCATTTGTGGCCTGTAGTCCCTATTTATGGCGTCCGCATTATCGGGCTCCCGACCTGCAGGTGGATGGGGTGATCGCTTTTCAACTCTCTTGTGCTCCGAGCGCGCTTAGTGTCGACGCAGGCTGGAGGATGCTTGACTTAACCGATAGTCTGGATTGGTACCGTAAGCACCTCGGGTGGAATGCCCGCACTATGCTTAAGCAGGCCACATTAGCGGGAATCGGGCGAGAAGAACTGCGATTAGCCAAGCAATTTGACCAGGTGTTGGTGAGCGCAGTGCCGGACGCTGAGTGGCTCTTGCAGCACGGCTTAAAAACGACGGTCATTCCGAATGGTGTACGCCTGAAGATGATGCTTGAACCCGGTGATAGTCGGCATTTAGTGATGGTAGCCAATTTTTCATATCTCCCTAATAGGCTAGGTATCGAGTCCTTTTTACGAGTCATATGGCCATATTTGGAGAGTCATCATTATCGACTGACGTTGGTTGGGGCGGGAAGCGAGATACTGGATGTGCCGAATGGAGTGGTGGCGATGGGATTTCAAGAAGAGATCCTGTCAATATATCAGGCGTGTGGAGTGGCCATATCTCCGGTGAGGGTAGGTGCAGGTTCACAAAACAAAATTCTTGAGGCGATGGCGATGTGTCGTCCCGTATTGGCGCATCAAGAGGGTATCCCGGGATTATCACCCGAGGAGCGTGCCGCCGTGATTGCGGTGGATGAAGACCCGGGTTCGTGGCTGGCGGCACTTAATGCATTGCAGGATGAACGCTATTATCGGTCCAAGGCCCGTGCCGGGTATGATGCAGTGAAGTTATTTCGAGACCAATTTGTGGATGGCTTGCGCGATGTGCCGCTTTCTATCGGGAAGTGAGAAAATATACCAAATATACCATCGGATCCAGTAACCTTTGTCTGTCTAAGTGCGTTAATCTAATAAGGCACAAGGATGGAGTGGCGATGGGTACGAGAGAGAAATTGGCAATGATATTATGTGGTGTGCTACTGGCGGGTTGTGGAGTAACCTACCCTAAGCATCAGGGGGCAGTGAAGCTTGTACCGGCGCTGAAGGACGGCCTTATGCAAATCACTCACCAGACCGAGCTTCCCCTCTACGCTCCCATCAAACTCTTCATTCCGATACATGGCAAGATGAGTGGTTATAGCTTTGCAACCAAAAACAGCTATGGAATCACATTGGTCGATGGGTTGTCCCATCCTATGCCTTTTAATTCCAGCCCGTTGGCTGCATACCAAGATGGCAAAGAAATCTTTTCTTATAGTGTCATACGTTCATCCTCACGAGCTCACGTTTCGATATGGGCGTTGCTGGCGTCGTACAGTTTAATGGGACCGGCGGGACTGCCTAAGTTAACTGGCGGCGCTACGCGGCTTTCCCATGGCAGAGAGGCGCATTGGGATCAAAAACTGCACCTCATTTGGTGGTATCAATCGCGATGGCTATTTTTGGTGGAAGCCAAGAGCCAAACACAGGCTACGGCCACAGCCCGTCAACTAAGTCAGGAGGTGACACCACAATTACCTGGGGCTCATGGGCTTTTTGTCTCCGTACCGCAAGCAACCATAGCTGACTGGGATCAAAAGCAGGACGTCATTGCCATTGATGATGCCAAGACCTCCTCTACGGGATTGTTAAGTCTTGTGGAAAGTTACCGTATTATTCCTCGCCTTGAGCTTGGGAAAGTTGCGCAATGAGTGTTGCACTGTCAAGTCGTTTTCCGACGTAGAATGGTCCGAAGTCGGCAAATCGTGCACTGGCTTCATCGAAGCGCATTTCATAAATAAGCTTTTTAAACGGCAGTGGGCTCTTAGCATACAGTGTGACGCCCCATTCCCAATCATCTAAGCCCTGAGAGCCAGTGATAACCTGGATTACTTCATCATGATATTTATGTCCGACGATGCCATGGTTCTTCATGAGGTCCGCGCGTTCCTCTCGAGACGTCATGTACCAGTTGTCGTCACCTTGGCGACGCTTGTTCATGGGATAAAAGCACAAATAGTCAACATCTGGAATGGAAGGTTCGAGTCGGTAGCGTAAGGTGGTATGAATTTGCTCTTCAGAAATTCCTCGAGCCAGATATTTGGACAACTCGACCATCGAAAAATACGAGTACGTCCGGTCCATAACGGAGCCGACCAGGCTGCGGTCAAGAGCCTGTTCCAACTCCCCTAAACGTCCGGCGTCAGAACCAAAATGCATGAAAAGCACATCCGCCTTGTGTCCCAAAATGGCGTATAAGCCAAAGGTGCCTTCCTCGGGAGTAATGGACTGATATTGGTCAAGGAGGTGGTGAAGTTCTGCCAGTGCCCGACTTTGATACTGGATGGGATACTGGCGCCATTTAGCCCAGTTGATGCGACGAAAATCATGTAATGCGTACCAGCCTTCGAGTGTTTCTATTGGTTCACCCATAAGATTTCCTCCTTGAATATGTATACCGTTGATCGGCCGTACGCCTCAATTATGTCTCCTAGTATAGCATAGAGAGACCGCATTCCTTGGGCGAGAGGACTCCCTATGCTGAGCACCATCGCCATTAGATGGTGGGGGTGGGAAGAAGGTCAATAGATTGTGCTAATGCCAGCCCGGCAGCGCCAAGAGCTACGGACGAAAGAGGGGACGATGATAGCTTAACCGCCCGATTATTCATGAGAGCTCTTGTGGCGATAATGTCCTGGATATGGGGGAAAAGGACATCGGCCGCCTCGCCAATCGTTCCTCCCAAATAGACTGTGTCTGGATTGAGCAAATTCAGCAAGTTGACAAGACCAATGCCAAGGTGTTGTCCCAACTCTTGGAAGGCATTCTCAAAGATGGCCTCTCCGAGGCGAGCTCGAGCCACGCTCTCCTCAATAAAATTGGGTGGCAGCGGTACTTCAACTTTCGCGCCAGCGGCCCTCAAGTGCCGCGCTAGAGATCGCTCTGAAGCATATTGCTCCCAGCAACCCACACTGCCACAGGAGCAGTCACGACCTGTGTCACGGACGGCGTGATGTCCTGCTTCGCCGGCTAAACCGTCTGCTCCTCGGTAAAGCTGCCCATTGATAATAATCCCTGCACCAAGCCCAATTCCCGCGTTGATAAAAATGAGATTGGGAATGCGGGTAGTAAGATATTCTGACCAGGCTCCACAATTGGCGTCGTTGTCGATGAATATGGGAAGTGACTCATGGGCTCCTAGCAATTCGCGCAGATTCCAATTGGTGATACCCAGGTTTGGCAAATAGAGCGCTCGTCCTTCCTGGTGATTCACAAGGCCGGGGAGGCCAATGCCAATGCCCATAATTCCATGGGGGCTATCAGGGCAGTGCATTTTGGCGCGTTGGATTTCATCGAGTAATACGCGGATTAAAACAGTATCACCTAACGGTTGATCTGCTGGAGAAACGTCGCGACGTTTCTCCATGATGACTTCACGGGCCGCATTGATGACGACAGTGGTAATGTGGGTAATTTGTACATCTAATCCAATTACGTAGCCGGTATTGGCGTTGAACTGTAACATTATCGGTTTGCGGCCACCGCTTGAGGTTCCCATCCCTACTTCAGTGACGTAACGCTCGGCAATTAATTCATCGACTAGAGAGGAGACCGTCGCCCGATTTAATCCGGTAGCACGCGAGATATCGGCACGAGAAATCGTATGTTCAAGATATAAAAGGCCAAGTACAATGCGCTTATTGACGTTGCGCATGACAGATGCATCGACCGTTGTCGACATGGCGCCCACCTATCTTCAGTTATTAGGGAAATATTTGACCAATTTGCAAAGGATTGCAACAGGAACTTAATTAGTATAACATACATACGAAGTCTATTGATGGACTTGATGCAATATTTAGAAGGAACCGTGTTTTTGGGGTTTTCGACACTTGTGAGTCAATCCTCAGGAGGGACAACGATGCACATTGGAAAAGCATCATTAGCGGCCGCAGCCGCGTTAGCGACCATGGCGGCCTTAGCAGGATGTGGAAGTACTAGCACATCGGCTGCAACAGGGAAAGTCACGGCGACCAGTGCCCAACCATTAGTTATGGCGCCAGCGCCTTATGGATCTTATACCGACAACTTTAATCCATTTTCTACTGCAAATAACCCAGGAACCGATGGTTTCATCTACGAGCCGTTGTTTTATTTTAGTACCGTCAGTAGTAATCAGTACGGTCTGCTTGGCAAATCCTATGCTTGGAGCAATGGTGGCAAGACCTTAACGGTGGATCTGAGAACCAATGTAAAGTGGACCAATGGAACCGCCTTTACATCGAAAGATGTGGTCTATACTTTTGACCTTCTCAAAGCCAATCCTGCATTAGACACCAACGGGGTCTGGACAAAGCTTTCGTCGGTCAGTGCGCCGAATTCGAGCACCGTGGTCTTTCAGTTTAGCTCAGCGGACGTTCCTTTTGGTGTGTACGTGTTAGAGACGTATATTGTTCCGCAAAGTATCTGGTCAAAGGTGAGTGACCCAGCTAAATTCCTGAATTCTGATCCGGTCGGCACTGGCCCTTACGTGCTTTCGTCGTTTACATCAGAAGTTTATAAGTTTAAGCCAAACGAAAACTACTATTTGGGCAAGCCTAAAGTACCGGAGATTGAAATTCCCGCGTATGACACCAACGATGCCTTGAACGAGGCGCTTGCCGCAGGACAAATTGGATGGAGCGGGCAGTTCATTCCCGATATTAAGGGTGTGTACACCTCGAAGAGTCCCAACAACAACTACTGGTTTGCTCCATACGAAGTAGTGGGATTATTCCCCAACCTCAAGAATTCGATTTTGAGCCAATTGCCTGTGCGTGAGGCCATTAATGTCGCCATTAATCGGCAGCAGCTGGGTCAGAAGGGGGAATACGGCTACGAAAAGCCAGCCAGCCCGACGGCGCTAGTGTTGCCGTTCCAACAGAGCTATCAAGCGTCGAACCTCCCCAGTTCCGAAACCTACAATCCGACCAAGGCTGAGTCGATTTTGGAGCATGCCGGGTATAAGAAAAATAGCGCTGGCGTATTTGTTTCCCCTTCAGGGCAACAGCTATCGTTTACCATTCAGGTGCCGTCCGGCTGGTCCGACTGGGATGCCGATACCGCCATTATGGCTCAAGAGCTGACCTCGATTGGCATCAAGACCACTGTGGACCAAGATGCTTATGGCGAATATGTGTCTAACCTACAAGGTGGGAAGTACACCTTGGCCATGACATGGACCAATCCCGGACCCACACCGTATTATGCACTGTATAATGCGCTTAGTCCCTCGGGAGACTGGAACGTGGAAGGTTGGAATAACGCGGCTACCACGGCGGCGTTAAACCAATACGCTGGGACCACCAACACGGCGACCCAAACGGCCGCAATACAATCGGTGGAAAAGGTGATGGTCAACGATCTTCCGTTTATTCCGTTGCTGGATGGAGCACTATGGGATGAGTACAGCACCTCGAATTACACTGGCTGGCCAACACAGTCCAATCCTTATGTAACCAATGCGCCCTATAGTTGGCCTGCACCAGAAATTGTAGTCATGCACTTGAAACCCAAGTCCTAGAGTAGATGCTGCAACTTTGACAAGCGCTATGATGAAGGGGGCCCGTCGGAGATTTCTTCATGAAATCTCCGATGGGTCCGTCTTGAAGAAGGAGGACAGGCGCCATGCGCTACATGACCCAGAAGCTTATGTTTTTTATAGTGTCTTTGTGGGCGGCCATGACTATCAATTTTGCTTTACCTCGAATGCT
>NZ_JBYCKN010000041.1:0-6156 GCF_057473405.1 Sulfobacillus sp. TH-112 | reverse complement strand
CTAAAAGAGCGTTTTGAAGAGTTTCGGGCGATGGGTATTCGCACCGTTATGGCGACCGGCGATAACCGAATCACGGCAGAGGTGATCGCGCGAGAAGCTGGTGTGGATGACTTTATCGCCGAAGCCAAACCCGAGGACAAAATCGCGCTGATTCGCGATCAACAAGCCAGTGGACGATTGGTGGCCATGACCGGGGATGGTACCAACGATGCGCCTGCGCTTGCTCAAGCGGATGTGGGTCTGGCTATGAATACAGGCACCATGGCGGCCAAAGAAGCCGGGAATATGATTGACTTAGAATCCAATCCCACCAAGCTGTTGGATGTGGTGATGATTGGAAAGCAGCTTTTAATTACTCGGGGGTCTCTTACCACCTTTTCTATTGCCAACGACGTGGCTAAATACTTTGCTATTATTCCGGCGATGTTTGCGGCGGTTCCCGCGCTCCATGTGCTAGAGGCGCTCAACATCATGCATCTGAAGACGCCTCACGGAGCCATCCTTTCGGCGCTCATTTTTAACGCCATTATTATCCCGGCACTCATTCCCTTTGCCATTCGGGGAGTGAAATATCGGGCGGAAAATGCGGATCGGATGTTGGCCCGAAATATTTTCAACTGGGGTGTCCTTGGGGTCATTATCCCCTTCGTGGGAATCTGGGGAATTGACCGCATTCTTGGGATTTTTGGACTGGCATAAAGGAGGAGAGAGACATGAAAATTCTTCGCCCCATTATCGGTGTGACCATCGGGTTGTGGCTATTGGTCGGTCTCATTTTTCCGCTGGCGATGACCGGCATTAGTCAAATAACTTTTCCCTGGCAAGCCAATGGAAGCGTGGTTCGCTCGGATGGGCGTGCGGTAGCTGCCCTCCATATTGGTCAAAACTTTACGAAAAACGATCAGTTTTGGGGGAGGCCGTCAGCAACCACGCCACCTTATAATCCCTTGGATTCTGGGCCTAGCAATCTCGGACCAACGAATAAGCTACTGATTGAGCACATTAAAACGCGGATTCATCACTTGTTGGTCAACGATCCCGGTCTCACAGTGCAACAGATTCCCGCCAGCATGGTGGAAAGTTCGGGTTCGGGATTAGACCCCGATATTACCGTGCAAGGGGCCTTAATTCAGGTGCCGCGGGTAGCGCATGCGACCGGTCTTTCGGAGAGCGTGTTAGATCGTCTTATTAAGCGGCAGACCTTGCATCCTCTCGTGGGCGTGATTGGTGTCACCCGCATCAATGTGGTGGAGCTGAACCTGGCTTTGGCCCAACTGCAACGCCATCGTGCCGATCTGCTACACTGAAATTCGAGATCGGGTAAGGGAGGGCGCGGACATGGCGTCCCAAAAGAAGGATCGGTGGCCACGGAGGAGCCCGAAAGGCTCGATACCGCAGGGGATGAAATGGCGCGTTGTTCCCTATAAGGCGTCTGCTCGCGAGAATTGGTTAAGGCGACTTCCACTGCTGGTAGCCCAGGCCGAGGGGCGCAGCAGTGGACGCGCCTATTTCTTGACCACCGCGATGATTGTAGTGTTGAGCGCGGTCTTTTGGGAACTGCGCCTGGTGGTGGGTACGGTCAACATCGCTCTTCTCTATATTTTGCCGGTGTTGGTGAGTGCTGTGGCGTGGGGCATGTGGCCTTCTTTTTATAGTGCCGGCTTGTCTATTTTGCTATTCGACTTTCTCTTTGTGCCGCCCATTTTCAGCTTTGCGGTCAGTAATGTGCAATATGTGATTTCATTTGTGGTGTTTCTTTTAGTGGGAACAGTCACCACGGCGCTCGCTTCGTCATTACGCCAGCAATATCAGGCCGCATTGCGTCGCGAATCTCAGGCTCAGACATTGTTTCGGGTGACGCGCCAAATGTCCTCGCATAGCGAATTGCACTCGATGTTGCAAGAACTGGCGGTGCAAATTAAGGTGGTCTTAAATACCGAGGCAACCATTGCGGTGATGGAGGCGGCACCGGATGCGATGACAATGATTAGTTCATCCGATGAGCCGTCCGATGTCAACCAAGCGATTATCCGATGGGTCAAGACTCATGGGTCGGGGACGTCTTTTGGCAATCACCATACACCGGAATTAATCTATCTTCCATTAAAGGCCGAAGGAGACGTTCAAGGCGTTCTTTGTATCGGTCAGATCGGCCGACTATTGACCCTCGATGATGAGTCCATTCAGTTATTACAGTCGTTAGCTGAACTGACGGCATTAGCCCTCTTTCAACATAAGGCCGCTGAGAAAGCTCGTTTGGCGGCTCTTTCGCTCGAGTCAGAGCGGCTCCGCACCGCTCTCCTCGATTCCATTTCTCATGAGTTGATGACACCACTGGCCACCGTCACGGGATCTGTCACGGCGTTAATAGATGAGACTATGGTGCTGAGTGCTGAGGATGAGAAAGCGCTTTTGTCCGCCATCCGTGAAGGGGCGGCGCGGATGCGCCGGCTCATCACCAATTTATTAGGGATGGTCAAGATTGAAAGCGGAGCCATTCGCCCTAATTGGCAAGAGGTTGATGTGGGTGAGGTGATTGGGATTGCGCTGCATCAATTGGAAGATACCTTGGGCTCCCGATCGGTGGAGGTAGTCGTACCAGAGAACCTTCCTTTAATCTCGTCCGATCCTGTGTTGCTGGAGCAAGTCTTAGTCAATATTATCAGTAATGCCGAAAAGTATTCCCCACCTACGACGCGCATCATTGTGGAGACGAGCTTTGAAAAGGATACCTTACGACTTTCCATCATAGATTTTGGTATCGGCATGAACGACTATGATCGGGCCCATGCGTTCGATAAGTTTTATCGCGGCCCGAGCAGCCGGCACATTCCCGGCACCGGTCTTGGGCTAGCCATTTCGAAAAATATCATTGACATTTTAAAGGGGCATATTGACATTCATCCTCATCGTCCCGAAGGCACTCACATTTCATTGTGGTGGGATGGACAAGAGGTTTTGGGGGGAAGAGAGTAAGAGATATGACAAAAATTCTTATTGTGGATGATGAGCCTCAGATTGTCCGATTGCTGGAAGTCACAATGAAAGCTCAAGGATATGAATGTATTACCGCGTCTAATGGTATGGAGGCCATCGACACGGCGCGCACCGCGTTGCCGGACTTGGTGCTGTTGGACTTAGGCTTGCCCGACATGAGAGGTACCGCCATTCTTGAAGAGATTCGTCGCTGGTCACACGTGCCGATTATCATGCTGACCGTTCAAAATGAGGAAACCGAAAAGGTTCACGCTTTTGATATGGGGGCTGACGACTATGTCACCAAGCCTTTTAGCACGGGGGAACTTTTGGCACGCATTCGCGCGTCGTTGCGTCGCGTCAATGGGGCACCAGACCTTCCTGTTTTGGAATTTGACCATGTGACCATTGATCTTCCTGAGCGTACCGTAACCCGAGACGGAGAGGCAGTGAAACTTACTCCGATTGAGTACGATATATTGCGGGTACTCAGTATTAATGTAGGACGCGTTGTGACGCGATCTCAACTGCTCATGCAAGTCTGGGGCTATTCTGAAGAAGACATCGAGGCGCAGCACTATCTCAGGATCTATATTGGGCACTTGCGTAAGAAGCTGGAGACAGATCCGGGACGCCCAACTCTGATATTAACCGAGCAGGGCATTGGCTATCGCATGGTGGGGCACTCTTCATCCGCATGAACGGTTGAAGGCGGCGAGAAGAGTCAACGGCGTCTTTCAGCTCGTACGGTGTGTAGTTCCATGGTATGACATCGTCTCACGCGGTGGCGTGGATGGAGGTGAAAGCCTTCTCTTCATGGAACCTAGGCATAGTATGAGATATGCATTGTTGCCATGTTGCGATACCCAGCCGTAGAAGAGTCCGCATCTTGAATGTCAAGTGCGGATGAGGTCGTAAGCACCGAGCGTTCGAGTTTCTCTCTTGGGATACCGTTTATAGAAACGATTTCGCAGGATGGGGATACCTTGCCAGCTCGAGAGATGATTAGCGGAAACAAGTTTTCTAGAGCAGTGTGGCCGTGGATCGGGACACACGTGCGACACGTCCCTCTCGGAATCGGGTCTGCGGTATAATGGGACAACTGTAGGGAGGTGATTTTGATGCGTCGAACGGGTACCGTGTGTCGTCCCGGTGATGCCGTGATTATCCCATGGGCCGGAGGGACCACCACTCAACTCGCCATCTATCCGCCGCAATCCAGTTATCGTGACTTAACGTTTGGATGGCGGGTAAGCATCGCGACCATCATAGCGGGCACGTCAGAATTCACGCCTCTTTCTGGGGTAGATCGGATATTGATGATGCTTGAGGGTCATATGGTTCTCGAGCATCAAGGGCATTACCAAACGGCACTCTCTCCCTTCGACCAAGATGCCTTTAGTGGCTCATGGAGGACAAAGAGTTTTGGCGAAGGTGTGGATCTTAATCTGATGCTGCAATCGCCCTATGTGGGGGAGATGAAGCGTCGAACCGTCTCTGAATTAGCGGCTCGACTTGCCGACCCGTGGCAGGAGGAGATGCCTCAATGGCAGATGTTTTACGTGTGGAATGCCGCTCTAGAATTTGTGGTGCAAGGGGCGTGCCAAGTGGTAAAGCCGAGAGAACTTATTGTGTTTCATCATGACGATCCTAAATCACCCATAGAATATGGTGTGAGACCCCTCCAAGAGGCGCATTGGGATGACGTTACGGTCATTGAAATATTGATTCGCGAAAAATATCACCAGCTATAGCGGGGTTGCGCCAAACGCATCGGAGCCTCACCCGTAAGTATGCCATCATACCCCGATAGGTCAATGACTGCTGATCCTACTTCGAGGTCGTCGTTAATCCTTCACAATACCCCGAAATTTATGCATGCTCCGAATTCAAGATGGAGAGCCTCTAGAGGGTGTATACTATTTTTCAATTGATACAAAGGGCGTGATGCGAATGGACATGAGCAATAATCCCACTCCAGCGATTTTGCACCGTTTTTATGGGATGGTAGGAGCGGAAGTGATTATTCTTGTGCTATTGGCACTCATTTTGTGGAAGTTAGGGGTGTGGCGACGTTGGCAATCGCTGCCGAAAAGTCCCACCAATCGTGTTCGTAATTATTTCCGTTATGGACTCGGGGCGCTTTGGCTATTGGACGGACTTTTGCAGTTGCAACCCGCCATGAGCTCGGACTTTGTTCCCGGTGGATTGGTCCCTTTGTTGAATGGCCAACCATTTTGGTACAGTCAGCTTCTCGAATGGGGCATTGTAAGATGGGCTTCACACCCCATTTTATCCGATTCGCTGGTGGCCATACTGCAAATGTTATTGGGTATCTTTATTCTATTCCCAGGAAACGCCAAATTTGAACGCGCCGTACTGAAGCTGTCCATTGCGTGGGGTCTGGTGGTGTGGATACTCGGCGAAGCATTGGCGCAAATGCTGGTGCAGGGATACGGGAGCTGGTTTAATGGAGCGCCGGGCTCTGTGGTGTTTTATATTGTCGGAGCCATATTTCTTTTGGTGCCTATTGAGCGTTGGGAGTCGGGCCGGGTCAGACACTGGATATGGAATGGCATAGGCGGATTATGGCTAGCGATGTCAATCTTTCAACTGCTGCCGTGGGAAGGGTATTGGACGGGTTCGGCACTATCTCAGGTGACGCTGAACATGGCTCAAATGGCGCAACCTCAAATCTTTTCCACACCGCTTTACATGACTGCGCGATTTATGGATCATCATGCTGTTTCGGTTAACCTTTTGTGTATCGTGGTGATGCTAGTCGCCGGGCTGGGAATGATACTGAAAAAGCGTTGGGCACTTTGGGTAGCGGTCATTTGGACCCTTCTCACTTGGTGGCTCGCTCAGGACTTTGGAGTGTTAGGAGGGCTGGGAACAGATCCACAATCAGGAGCTTTAGTGTTGTTGTATATCGGTGTGGGAATCCTGATGCCGCTAGGTATGCAAAGACCAGCGACAGGCTCGTCAACCAGTGATTCCAAAATACCGCTTAGAGCGGTCGTCAACCAACAACAAGATGTCGATTAGTGATTGCATAGTTGCGTTTCGCATGCTATAGTAGATAGCGTTCTTCGATTCGTGCATTGCGAATATGTGATGTCACCCAACAATAATATGGTGGATGTAGCTCAGTTGGTTAGAGCACCAGGTTGTGGCCCT
>NZ_JBYCKN010000040.1:0-17577 GCF_057473405.1 Sulfobacillus sp. TH-112 | reverse complement strand
TTGTCATACGTGCGCATATCGGTTTTCGTGTGGTGGTTCACGAGCCCGCGCATACGCGGTGACCCAGAATTTATTAGCACAAGATCCGGGATGTAATTATGCACCCGCTGATGCGTAAGCGTCAAATAGGTCACACCTAGTCTAGGGCGACGGCTGAGGGCTAACTGAACCGGCTACGGCAGGTGTATTGGCCGATCTTGCCGCACTCGTATGAGTACAACAGGGTTAAAAATCCGTGAAGCGGGCATGGGCAGAACGTGCTAAGTTTTCGCGGTCATCCGGATGTGCGATGGCAATTAATTGTTGCGCGCGTTCTTTGAGCGTCTTTCCATGCAATTCCGCGATGCCATATTCGGTGACGACATATTGCACATGGTTCCGTGTGGTGGTTACTGCACAACCTGGCCGGAGATTTGTGACAATGCGCGGCTCTCCTGAAGTGGTCCGTGAAGGGAGGGCAATAATCGATTTTCCGTCCGCCGCAAGACTCGCTCCTCGAACAAAGTCCATTTGTCCGCCCACCCCGGACATAATATACGAACCAATGGACTCGGCGGCTACTTGTCCATTAATGTCGACTTCGATGGCAGAATTGATGGAAGTCATGCGCGGATTACGTCGGATGACGGCGGTGTTGTTAGTGTAGTCGACCGCTCGTAACGAGACCGCTGGGTTGTCATCGACGAATGGATACATGGCTGAACTTCCCATGGCAAACGTTGCAACAATTTGACCTGGATCCGTGTGCTTAAAGCGTCCAGTGATCACACCGCGTTCGGTGAGGATTCGTACACCGTCTGAAATCATTTCACTATGAATTCCGAGGTCTTGGTGACTGCCGAGTTGGTGCAATACCGCATCGGGAATTCGGCCAATACCGAGTTGCAGCGTGGCGCGATCCGGGATGAGGCTCGCCACGTATCGGCCGATGGTTTCAGACAGCGGATCTATCATCATAGAACCGGAGGCATTCAATGCCTCATCCCAAGGCACGCCATACGTAATCGCCCCTACAGGGATGAGGGCATCTCCAAGGACGCGTGGCACTTGCGGATTAATTTGCGCAATGATGATGTCGGCCGTGTGGATGGCGGTGAGAGTGGCTTCAATGGTGGGGCCCAGGCTGACAAAGCCGTGGGGGTCAGGTGGGCTCACATTAATGAACGCGACCTGGGGACGGAATTGGGGTTGTTGAAGAAACCACGGGACTTCGGATAGGAAAATGGGCACATAGTCCGCGATGCCGGTATTGACGGCTTCGCGGAGGTTCTGTCCAACGAACAGGGATACATCGCGCAGATGGGGGCGTAGGGGTGGTTGAATCCAAGGCGTCGGACCCTCTAAATGAAGGTGGGAAAGAATGACATCATCGATTTCGAGACTACGTTGAGCTAAGGCACTCAGTAGTCCGTGGGGGGTGGATGCCATTCCTTGGGTATAGATTCGCATATGAGACTCAACTGTCTGAAGCGCGCGCTCTATGCTGACGATTTTCATGAGGTACCCTCCGGATCGTTTGAACTGTGGTCAGTATGGCGTTTGCGGCTTCTCAACCATAGGGTCAAAAGGGCCTATCCAACGAGAACCATCGGCGCTATCTTGGCGCCGGGTTCTAGCAATCGCTGTCCAACTGATGAGATGACCAAACGCCCGCCTCAATTGGGCCGATGGACCATATACGCCCATTATTTCACTAACCATACTTCATTATAGCGACAAGATGCGGTTCTAAGGACGTCTGTGGCGCATTGCTCAATCCCGTTGAGGGCCAACTCTGAGGACATTGTCGCCGCAATAGCCGCTTGGCGGCTGACGGGACCAATAGCATCGTGGCAGGTCCGCGTTACTTATCGTCAAGAGGTCATTTCGGACCGATTCCGCTTTTGATGGACCTGCGAGGGACTTCAATAAGACTCTTTCCCAGTCTTCTACGACGGGACGGTGGATCGTGATGCTGTGGGAGGTACCGAGGATGAGTGTCTGCGTGCTGTGGCCGTTGCATGATTTCGATTTTGACTCTTCATTCTGCATAAGGCGGCAGAGCTTGAGGGCGATAGCGAGCAGTGCAAGGCGGGTATGATGGAGAGCTTTCGTAGGCCACGCATGGACACGAGGGGATTTTTGGGGAGCGGGTCCCTTTAAAGATCCTCCGTAACCAGTAAAATTTTCCCCGATTTTTCATCGTCAAGATGGGGAATGCACATTGGAGAGGAGTCAGAAAAGTGCGCTATGCAGTGATCGGTGGGGGCATATCGGGACTGACGCTATGCTATGAATTGGAAAGCCTTGCCTGGGGAGGGTCATCCACAATAGACCTTTTTGAAGCGCAGTCGACGGTGGGTGGGGTAATTTCCACCAAGCGATGGAAGCATCTTATCCTCGAAATGGGCCCGGATAGTCTGGTGGATAAGCCGCGGGGAGTGGTGGACCTGTGTCACCGTGTGGGATTGGGTGATCAGTTGATTTCTTTACGCCCGACCGCAAAACCGCCTCTTTGGCTGAAGGCTGATGGATGGCATGACTTTCCTAGCGTCGAGGCTCGATCCTATACTTTGCGGTCAGGATTAGACCAATTACCCAAGGCGTTGCAGAATAGTTTGCAGCGTACGAAGATCTTGACCAACACGTCGGTACAGCAGTTGACGCAATCTGGGCGAGAATGGTGGGTGAACAGTGCAAGTGGCAGGGAAGGTCCCTATGATGCGGTCATCTTGGCGATTCCGGCAGCCAGCATGCCTACACTTGTATCAGACATTGATGGCGGCCTCTTGACATGGGTTGACTCGGTCCAATATCAACATCGTGCGGTGATTGGAAGCGTGTATGCTCGGAAGGGTTTTTCGGGGCACTCGCTATGGGATCATACGGGATTTGTGGTGTCTAAAGAGGCTGGGCTAGATCTTAGCGCCTGTACTTGGCTCAATACGAAGTGGAATTATAAAGAGGATAATACGGACTACCTGGTCAGTCGTACTTTTTGGGGGCCCCCCGGCCCGGATCCCAGTGGATGGAGCGACCAGGAGCTGATCGATCGTCAAGAAGCGGTTTTGGCCCGTCTTGTCGGCGCTCATGAACCTCCCCTATGGACACATGTGATGCGGCACCAAACGGCGTTGCCGTCTGTTCCAGAACACCTGGTAATCCCACGATGGCCGATGACTGAGAATCAACCCTACATAGGGATTATTGGACCGTATATTGGAGGCCCTGGACTATCGGATTGTGTACGTGTGGCATGGGAAGAGGCCGAGCACCTGGCGGCCTGGGTAGGGCGAAAAACTCATCTGCAGGGATGGGTGGTTGGGAATTAGTTGAGGTCATGGTATAGGACCGCTCATCGTTGAGACATCATCCGATAAGCGGTCCTATGGTATATCCCGGAACGTGAGGCTATTGCATGGGAACTTGGGGAAGCACCCGGTGGGCGAGTCTTTCCAGGATGTCCGGGAAGTGAGGTCCGGTGGCGGTAATGCCATGGTTGCGTAGCCCGATGATGGTACGTTCTGGATGCGGATCTTGGTCAAGTAATTGAGACATTGATTCGCCCATTTCCACCGTTCCGCACGGATAATTGATGGTGGTGCTGGGGATGCCTTCAACCCAAGCATGGATATGGATAATCGCCCCGATTTCTGGGTGACGGCGATAGATGCCCCAATGCTCTACCGCATCCACAGAAACTCGGAGGGGAACGGCATGGGGTGCGACCGATATGCGCATGGCATTTTCGGCAGCGTCATAGCCCTTGACTAAGAGAATATCCTGGCTTACGGTGCCGATTTTTCCCTTATCAACCCCGCTCGCCGACATCCAAAATTGTTCGCCTTCGTGACGGGCACTGAGATTTCCATAACTCAGTCCTCCAATGCCGAATACGTGTCTGAGGTGGCGCAAATCCGCTGCGGGCAGGATATCAGCGACCGGATACGGGGTCGGGAATAACTTCCAGGAGTCTAGAATTCGGCTGGCTTCTCGCATGTCCTGGGTGGTGGTGGTTCCACGCCATAGGTATTCAGGCAGGTCTTGGTCGAAAATGTTATCAATCACCAGGTGAGAGGTCGCTAACGGCGCAATACGTTCGTAGAGCTCTTCTCGCCAATCGTTCGAGGATAACGCAGGATGCACGGCGTAATGTCCGAGTTCAGGGGTGACCAGAAAGGTTGCCTCACGCGGTGACCACCCGCTCAGAACAAGATTGGAAAGCGAGCGGACGAGGAGGGGATAATGACTTTGAAGAGGCTCGGTGATGGGATGATCCCAAGGGATCACCCCGACGACAAAGGTCGCTTGAGACTTTCGTCGAAAGGGTCGGGGTTTGTCGGGGACGATTAGGTGAAAGACTAAACCGGCGTTTTCGACATCGGGTATTTCTTGGTGCCCATGAGCCTTCATCACATCGCGTAGAGCTTTTTGGGTTTGTACAAACCAGGGGGATGGATGCTCCCCATTAAAGGCGAATAACATAAAAGGGCCTCCTCTGAAAAGTAGTAGTCAAGGGTTGCTAGATAGATTTCCAGGCACTAAAGGGTTGATGACACGATTGGCAGTAGTAGCTGGCACGGCACAGTTGCCCTCCAAATAGGCTCTCGCGATGCGTATCTCGGGATCCACAGAAGGGGCAGGTGTCCGTCTCGCCCGGAGGCGCAATGCCAAAGGCGCGAAGTTGTTCGCGCCCGGTACGCGAAATATCGTCGGTCGTCCAAGGGCGGCCTAAATCATACTCCACAAAGGACGTCATCGGATATAAGGCTTGGCGGACGCGCTGACCAATCCAATCAAGGGCAGGGCATCCAATAAATGTCGGGCGTAGAACCACATGAGCCGCATCGGCCGTCACCGTGATGGACACGACCAATCCTAAATCGACGATGCTGACGCAGGGGACCTCTGGATCATGGACGGTCGCCAGTCGCTTCCACAATGCGTGTTGGTTCATGAAAGTCTCTCCTCTACCATTCGGACGTGGGGGCCATACGGCGAACTTCGCGCGTTTCTTGAACAATCGGTTCCAGATATTGCAGACGCTCGGTGGGCCGTTCGCGAATTTCTGGGTCATTGACGGGCCAAGAAATACCCCAAAGGGTAAATTGATGAAGAATACGACTTTCGAATTCGCGCTTCATGTGTTCTGCACTCAGGCCTGGCTGGGTCCATGGTGAGCTACTGGGCTCGGCGAAATGGCGATGAAAGAGCGAATCGACATAGCGCCAATCACGCACCACGGCAGCGTGTAAATATCCGGCACTCACCGATCCGCCCTCGGCCAGGATACGCATCAGAGTCTCACTGTGGGTAATGTGGTAGGCTTCTTCTCGTTCAATTTTTTGTAAGGCATACTCCAATGGGGGGTAGGGTATGGCTGCGAGCGCGGTACGTCGGATGCTGTCAAAGGTTTCGTAGAGATAACGTCTGACTACCCATTCTGCCCAATCCTGTTGGGGGAGGATGGTAAGGGTGGCACATAACCATTCGTCCGGATCGCGAAAATATACCTCGATGTCTCCACAGGGCTGCCCCAAATCCTCAGCAATTTCATAAAATAGCGCCGCGTGCCCTATTTCATCTTGACTAATCGAGCTGATGGCGAGATCCTCTTCGAGATCGGGACCTAATGCAAGCCATTCGCCGCCACGATGTCCCATCATCCATTCATCATCTGCCACTGACAGCAGTAGTCGACTGAGCGATCGACTCTGTTTTTCCGTAAGTAGGATCACGATTGATGACCTCCTGTCGATTCAACGTCTCGTGCCACGTCGTCGATAGTTTGCGGACGGGCCTTAAAGGCTTTCCAATGCGGGCCATTATCATAGCCACTGGGGAGTCGGTAGGTTCTTTCCTCCGGATTGGTGGGCAGTGCCATGGAGAAACTACGCGCATGGGTAATGGCGGCGAATGGGACAACCCAGATGTCATAGGCGGATTCGCGTCGAAAGAAGGTTTCTCGAGCGAATTGCAATGCCAGTTCGGCAGATGCGGCTCGCACACTGCCCACATGGGTGGCAAAACTCAGGGCATGACTTTGAGCGAATACCTCATAGACAGGTGCATCGGCCATGAGGCTCATAAGCTCACACCCTCGCTGAAGAATGGATACGAGGGTTGACTGGAGTTTAAGGCCGCCTGACGAGCCCAACGTAGTCCTTCGTGAGCCTGTCGACGCAATGATAGCCGCTCTTGGGACATGGGTCCCGTGTTGTCATGCACGATCTGGTTAAACCATGCCCAATCGGGGTCAGTATACGACCAGAGGTCGTGCTCGGAATCATAGTGGAGTGAAGGATCTGGAAGGGTTGCGCCGAGTGCACGGATCCGTGGTACATAACGTGCAATAAATTTTTGTCTCAGTTGTTCATTTGTTAAAGAGCGAATTCGGAAATCCAGCATTCGGCGGGAGGATGGACCCATCTCCCGGGGACCGAAAAAAAACATCATGGCGGGCCACCACCGGTTAATGGCATCTTG
The DNA here is from genome assembly GCF_057473405.1 of Sulfobacillus sp. TH-112. Taxonomy (NCBI): domain Bacteria; kingdom Bacillati; phylum Bacillota; class Clostridia; order Eubacteriales; family Clostridiales Family XVII. Incertae Sedis; genus Sulfobacillus; species Sulfobacillus sp. TH-112. Next base: position 11,112 of record NZ_JBYCKN010000040.1, on the reverse strand, counting down.
TAAGAGGCGCTGTTGCAAGTCGGTTCCTTCAGCTAGAGCGAGGACAACGGATTCTCCGTATTGCATATGAAAGCTCTCTTCGGCCACGATTCGTTTTAGCATGCGCGCGTAAGGGGCATAAGAACTTTTCAGTAACATCGCCTGGGTAATAATGGCCCCTCCATCGACGAGAAATCCGATCACCCCTGCATCCGCCCACGTGGGAGCTCTTAAATGAAAAACATTATGGAACTTTACTTGCCCGTTGAGGACGTCGTTGAGAAGATCTTCACGCCCACGTCCATAGGGGCGGCTGAGGTCTTCGGCGAGCCTTAGGAGCATTTGACCGTGTCCAATTTCATCTTGAATTTTCGCGTTAAGGGCAAGCTTGCGACGAATGGTAGGAGCCTTCGTGACCCACTCTCTTTCCGGATAGGCTCCCATGATCTCACTCACGGCATGCATGTGAATTTGTTTAATGAGTAGTCTCCGATATTCATCAGGCATCCAATCGGTGGCTTCAATTTTATCGCCTGCGTGGATTCGTTCGGTAAATATCTCCTCAATTGATGTCAACATCGCTTCCTCCTAACTAGCGCTTGCTTGTTATGCGGGCCTTCTAACGCTCTACCAGGCAAGAAGGTCATCGGGTTTTAACTAGAGACAAGGTCTATTTTGGAGGTCTCCCTTTTTTGAATTTCTCAAATGAAAGTATCCAAGATACGACTCAAATGGAGGACCTCAGGATGATGTAAAGAGCCGTATTGGTTAACCACATGGCTGAGACGTATGCGCCAGTATTCGACGGGAGATGTTTGGTCAGGGATAAGCTTTGCACTCCTTTTAGTGTCAATATGGCATAAGCTCTATTGTTTAATGTATAAATGTTGAACTGACGTAGTAAGGGACTATTGGACCCATTCTATGGGTCGGATGGACTAAATTCGCAAAATCTCCTCAAAGAATCTGTTTAAAGGGTCAAAGGTCGCATAAGAAAGGGTCCGTATGCCCATTTTGGTACTGTGTCGAAGTCGGATAATGAGCTTAACAGGAAAGTCGGGAGGGCATTCAGATGACGTACACATCAAGGGACTGGTGGGGTTTGATTCGCTCCGTTCTTATTAGCGAGTGGGGATTTGACGAGGAGTTTTTAACGGAAAAAACACCGTTGTTTCGTGAAGAGGTCTCAAATTGGATGGAATGGGTGGACCTGTTGCAAGAGGTGATTGATCGAGCGGAGGTGCGTTGGCCCACGGGGATTGTCGTGGACTCGTTGGTGACCGGAGAGGATCTAGCTCGCCTGTTGACACGGCTCTATCCGACCCGTAATGGTATGCACTCCAAAGGGGCCTAATCGTTTTGTCAGACATAGCTGAGGGGGGACGAATCGTTACTCGTCAGAGTTATGGTGCGAATGCTACTTTAACGGTGGCGGTCTGACGATCTCGAAAGAGGGCAATGGCTTCTCGGTATTGGTCTAGCGGAATCGTATGGGTTACCAGAAGCTCGAGAGGTGCTGTTGTTTCAGTAAGAAGATGCAATGTGTCTCGGAACGCTTTAGAACTCGAACCGTGGTGGGAATATCCGAATGAACCATAAAGTGTGAGGCGCCGACTCCAAATAGGGGTCATCTCGACAGACATGCGTCCAGCGCCGCCAAGTAAAAGAATTTGTCCCCCCGGTCGCGTGAGCGAAAGGGCCTGATAGAGGGAATGTTGCGTGCCCGCAGTGTCGATGATGAGATCGAATCCTTCAGGACGATACGGCTGAGACGAAAAACGGCTTGGCAGGACAGGACCGGCTAGAGGAGTTAAGGCGTCATCGGCGACAAATGCGCGGTCATCACCTGAGGAGTACACCTCGGTGGCGCCCAGCTCGGTGGCCAGTCGTGCTTGATAGGGGTGTCGTGCCCGGACCGCAATGAAGTTGTGAGGCGCTTTAGTAGTGCAGAGCCATGTTGCAAGAAGCCCAATAGTCCCTGCGCCAATGATCAAGATGGTGGAAATCTGATTCCAATTGACACGTGCCAGCCCATGCCAGACAATGCTCGCCGGTTCAGCCAACACGGCGCGGCGAAGACTCAGTTGTGGCGGGATAGGGATGACTTGACTGCTCGGCGCCCACATGCGCGTGGACCAGCCGCCAGGGAGATGGCGATTATAACCCAGTAATAGGCCGGGGCCAAATCCTGGGTCTTGGCGATTAGCACACTCGTCGGGTTCGCCACGTTGGCACGCCACGCAGAGAGGTAGATTTCGAGCAGAACAAGCTAGCGTCGGGTCAATGACAACCGGGGTGCCGCGCGGCCACGGGGCACGGTCGGTATCTATGGTGCCGACGACTTCGTGACCCAGTACTGCAGGCAATGAGACTAAGGGAGAAAGGTATGGCGAGCTTTGTCCTCGTAAGAGATTGATATCCGATCCACAAATCCCGGACAGGCTAGGGCGGACAGGAATCCATTGCGGTTCGTGGATCGCATCAAGGGAGAGCGAAAGGTCTCGAAGTTGGAGGGCTCCTTGGCTCCACTTTAATGCACTTTTAGGTCGCGCCTTTTGAAGCGCGAGTCGACCGAGACTGAGGTGGTACTGAAGGGCGTGATAGGTGGTGTCTGACATAGTGGTTTTCCTTTCTCGGAGGCGAGTCCAGACGTCGAGGGACTCAACTAATTTTGTGGCGCGCCAGCCACCACCGAAACTGACTGACCGGCGTCCTTGTGGCTTTATCTACCGACGAAGGAGCTCCCGCGGCTGTACAATATACTGACGGCACTGGCGTCTCACCTCTTCCTTTTTATCACGAGGGTACGCATAGATATTCAAGATATTTCTGCAATCACATTCGCCCCTACCTCATCCTCCGCCATGGGCGTTCGCCAATCGGCCCCGATAACCGCTTAGGGACATAAATCGACATGGGCTACCCTGGGTCCGCTTCGTAGGGTATTGCTCGGGATCCAATCCGTTTTGTGCGAGTGTGCGTTAAGTATTGAACTTTCAGGAGGGGAGCCAACAGGGCCGAGCGGCCCTGTTTGATAGTGCCAAATGGCCCTCACCTCGTCCCCCGGATAGCACCTGGATTCAGCAGGGTGGGGGCGTCTCACCCTGCGCGTGAGATGGCGGGAGACGCAGGGGAATGCTATTGAGCACCTGGAGCCATCGACAGCACGGAGACGGTTTTAGAGAGGCCGAGTCGTGTCGCACCGGCTTCAATCATGTGGAGCGCATCTTGATAGGTGCCGATACCTCCCGAAGCCTTGACGCCAACATTTGGGCCGACGGCATCACGCATAATCTTCACAGCGTCGACGGTAGCGCCAGAAAATCCGAATCCGGTAGATGTTTTTACGGTATGGGCTCCCGAGCGAACCGCTAATTGTGCCGCCTCATAAATTTGCTCGGCGCTGAGACGTGCAGTCTCTAAGATGACCTTGACGGGCACAGGGTGCGCGGCCTTGACGACGGCTTCAATATCGTCGGACACGAGCTGAAGGTTGCCCGACAAAAATGCCCCCAAATTATAGACCATGTCGATTTCATCGGCACCATACCGAATAGCCGCGATCGTCTCAGCGACTTTTGCTTCAGTCAGCACCTGACCCAGCGGGAATCCGACCGTAGCCGCGATGCGAAGCGACCTGTGACTACCGCGGTATTTGGCGGCAATCGGCACGCAGCCGCTATTGACGCACACGGCAAAGGTATTCCAGGTCTTCGCTTCGTCGACCAGCCGTTCTACATCCTTTTCGGTTGCGTCTGGTACAAGTAGGGTATGGTCCATAAATTGTGCTAATTCGTTGGCAGTCAAGGAAAGTCCCCCTTGCGTTGGGTGTTCTTGTTGGTCCGATTATAGCGCTTTTTTCGGTGCGCCTCACCCCAATCGATCAATGGATCTGCAGCATTGAAAGACGGTGGAGTATTCTCGGGGTTCGGGGGAGAAGTGCTGGGGGTGAGATACTAAAGGGGGATTGATTTGTCGATGCGGGCACCAATGGGAGAAGGGGCTTGTCAGTTGGCGGACTAGCGTTGGGGTGTAGCCGAGGAAGTACTGGAGAGAAAGGGTGGTTTTTGTCGTGAGGGGGTGAAGTTACGCATCGCCCATTCTCATCGCATGGATATGGCATGGTAAAATAGTGGGCATTAGACGCTTTGTCGAGGAGGTATCGTGGATGAGTCACCTATCTGTACCGGAACGACTGCTCTTAGGACCGGGTCCCTCTCCGGTGGCTGATCGTGTTCGTGCGGCGATGGCTTTACCCTTATTGGGGCATATGGATCCGCAATTTTTGGCTATTATGGATGCGCTCCAGGACCAGCTTCGTTTAGTGTTTGGAACAGATAATGAGCTGACTGTACCAGTGTCGGGTACAGGTAGCGCCGGAATGGAAATGAGTCTTGCGAACTTTGTAGAAGCGGGTGACCCGGTGCTAGTCGTTGAGGCAGGGATCTTTGGACAGCGTCTCGCTGATGCTGCAGAGCGTCTGGGAGCGGTTGTCCACCGGATTGAAGTCCCGTTTGGCGAGATATGTTCTTTAGAGAGTGTGGAGTCGGTACTGGACCAACATCCCGGAATTCGGATGGTCATTGTGGTGAAAGCAGAGACCAGCACGGGTGTTTTACAGCCTCTCGACGGATGGGCCAATCTCATTCACGCTCGGGGGGCTCTTTTATTGGTGGATGCGGTGACGGCACTGGGGGGAATACCGGTGGAGGTTGACCGAATGGGATTTGACATAGTGTTTTCTGGCAGTCAGAAGTGTTTAGCGGCGCCCCCAGGACTCGCGCCACTCACCGTCGGTCCCCGAGCGCTTCAGGTCTTGGAGAACCGCACGACACCTATTCCCAGTTGGTACTTTGATCTAAGAGCGATTCGTCAATACCTAGGGAAAAGTCGCGCCTATCACCATACGGCACCCGTCAGCATGATATATGCCTTGCATGAAGCACTTAATATGATTTCTGATGAGGGTCTCGATCATACCTACGCGCGTCATCGCCGTGTAGCGGAAAGCTTATGGGCGGGACTAGAGGCGATGGACTTGCGGCTCGTGGTGCCACGCGCACATCGCTTGTCGACAGTAGCGATTGTGGAAATTCCCCAAAATGTGGACGATGTGCGGGTGCGACAACGTCTTCTAGATCAATATCATATCGAAATTGCTGGGGGGCTAGGGCCTTGGGCGGGTAAAATTTGGCGAATTGGAGTCATGGGTCAGGGGGCACACATTTCGCGTATGATGGAGCTATTGGTTGCGCTTCGGGAAATTTTACAGGACGAGGGGTGCTCACGTCCGTCGGGATTGTCGGCATTGGAACACACATACCTCACAGTAGGGCAGGGATAGAGTTTATGGCGCGTTGGCTAGTAATTCTTGCAGGAGGACGGGGCGAACGTTTTTGGCCGTTGTCTCGGATCATGCATCCTAAGCAATTCCTCACCTTAATTGGTGAGAAGAGTATGTTAGAAACAACCCGAGATCGTGTATTGTCACTGATTGATGATGAGCATACCTACATCGTGACGGGTGTGGATTATGTAGAAAAAGTGGCCAATAATTTGCCATCTGTGCCACTGGACCACATTTTGGGAGAGCCACAAGGCTGTAATACGGCTCCATCGATTGCTTGGGCGGCTCAGTCCATCTACCAGACCGATCCGGATGCGGTTATCCTGGTGTTGCCGTCAGATCATGTCATCCAAAATGAGGCGCGCTTTTTAAGCTTGGCAGATAAGGCGCTTGGGCTAGCCGAAACGCACGGGGGATTTTACACGTTTGGTATTGTACCAACACATCCCGAAACCGGATATGGCTATATCGAACGTGACGGAGATGCATTTGGGGATTCCGCCGTGGTGATGGTCAAGCGATTTGTAGAAAAGCCGCCGCGGGCGATGGCGGAGGAAATGGTGCAGAGCGGTCACTTTTTTTGGAATTCCGGAATGTTTGCATTTCAGGTCAAAGAGTTTTTGGATGCCGTACACGAATTTCTTCCGACTTTATGGGAGGGCGTTCGAGCACTAGTCGAGAGCCCTTCACAGATCTCAGCCATCTTTGCAGAATTGCCATCCATTTCGGTGGACCATGGGATTATGGAACAAGCACATCCAGTCTACGTATTGCCTGCGAATATTGGCTGGGATGATGTCGGCACCTTTGCGGCCTTGTCCAGGCTATTGCCTCGTGATGATGAGCAAAACGCGGCGCGAGGGCATGCCGTGTTTCTGGAGTCTGAAAATGTGACGGCGATCAGTGATGGGCCGGTGGTATCGTTCATTGGCGTCAAAGATCTGTTTGTTGTGGCCACACATGATGCGGTGTTGATCTTATCGCCCGACCGCAGTCAAGATGTGCGGATGGTGGTGCAAGCCCTCAAAGAAGGCGGACATCACGACCATCTTTTATAAAATGAAATTTTATTAATAGGAGGCAGTTCATGAACGGCGTACACAAGGCGGTAATTCCTGCTGCGGGACTGGGAACCCGATTTTTGCCAGCGACCAAGGCGCAGCCGAAAGAAATGATACCTATCATTGACACCCCAACCATCCAGTTAGTGGTGGAAGAAGCAGTGGCCTCGGGGATCGATGACTTCCTGGTGGTCATTGGGCGAGATAAAGGGTCAATTGAGGATCATTTTGATCGCGCCCCGGAGCTTGAGGATTTTCTGCGCGATCGAGGTAAAGAGGATTTGCTTACCATTGTGCAACAGGTTAGTGCATTAGCGGACTTGCATTTTATCCGACAGAAGGTGCCGATGGGTTTAGGACACGCGGTATTAGCGGCTCGACGACATGTCGGGCAGGAGCCATTTGCGGTATTGTTGGGTGACGATGTGATGGTGGGGGATCCACCGATTTTAAAGCAATTGATGAACCACTGGGAGCCTGGAACATCGGTGGTGGCTGTTCAACCGGTGACCCAACAAGAGGCCAGCCGCTACGGCATTGTCTTCGGCAATGAAAATTCTGATGGGACCTTGCACGTCAGTCATTTGGTGGAGAAGCCCCGCCCGCAAGATGCTCCAGAACAGCCCCTGGCGGTCATGGGACGATACATTTTAGATCCCGCCGTTTTTCATTTGTTGTCAGACCTGCCGCAAGGCGCGGGAGGCGAAATCCAATTAACCGATGCGTTGGACTTGCTGGCGCGAGAACACCGACTGATTGCCGTTCCCTACAACGGCAAGCGATATGATGTGGGCGAAAAGCTAGGATTTGTCAAAGCGACCATTGAAGCCGCGCTAGCACGCGAAGATTTGCGCGACGATATTCTACCGTATTTGCGGCAACTGATAGCCGAGTGTGAATCGGTACATCGATAACTTCAATATTGTGCGTGCAGGCGGAGTAATTTCTTGGCGCTGCGAGGGCATTTCCTGGTCTCGTGGCGGAATGGCGTTCGCCTTACGGTGGAATTTTGCACCTGGTGTCGATAACCTATCGCCAATCGCATACACAATCCGCTATGTTGTCCCCAACCCCACTTGGTAAATTAAGGATACTATGTATCGGGTCCAGGGGGATAACAATGGCGGGCGAGGTCACGACGATGAAGGACGAACTGTGGTCGCATCGAGGAGCAGGCATGGCTCTTTGGAAAGAATGGCTATTTGCAGGGGCGGCCGGATTGCTGCTCGGCCAAGCCATGATTTACCGTGAGGCCGCTCCATTTGTAATGGTTTTTTCTTTAATCGTGTGGCAGAAAAAGCGCAGGTGGTATGCACCCTTCATGTTGGGCGGGATTTTAGGGACGGCGTTCGGCGCGGGATGGGTGTTTGCCCTAGTAGAGTTTGGCTGGGCTCTCACCGTCCCCTTGCCGTGGTCGCGTCCAGGATGGGAATTTTTGAAGTGGCCCTTATTAGCGGTAGGAGCTGGGGCCATTTGTGCCACGGAGCAACCATTAACCCCATATTCCTTAACGGTGATAGCCGGGATTGCTGTCGGCGCAATCGCCTTATTTTACCTTCTTTCTCGAGAATTGAATCGCATTACCGCCGGCATGGTGGATCAAGGAACGCTGGTTCTGGGCCTAGCGACTTTAGGATGTCTGATCGCGGGACTTGCCGGCTATCAACTGTTTCATGTGAGCCCGAGCCTGTGGTTCGGCGCGGTCATCATGTTGGCTGCAGCAGTTTTGGAAGGGCCCTCGGGAGGAGCGGTTGCTGGCGCAACGCTAGGATTAACCCTCGCCTTGCGCGGGCACGGGAACGACTTAGTCGGGATTTTGGTTGCGGGTGGGTTTTTGTCCGGGTGGGGAGCGACCAAGCATTGGCGCTTGGCCTCCCTGGGACTTGTGGTGGGCGTACTCATTTATTCGGTCTTTATCGCGACGCCGAATGCTCTCGAACAGTTCTGGGTATCCATAGCGCTTGCCGCGGCACTTTTCCAAGCATTGCCAGACCATTGGGTGAGAATGGGCCGAGAAGCGATAGAAGCGTTTACCGGCCCGAACGCGCAAGAGACTCTGAGTCACCGCATGACCCGCATTGCGACGGTGATGCAGGAGATGGCCAGAGCGTTTCGCGTTGAAGATGACCTCGCGACTCCTGAAACACACGTGGTCCAACACGTGGTCGAGAGCGTATGTAAAAAGTGCTCGTTATATCGGTCGTGTTGGGAGGATGAATTTTATCGCTCCTATCGGGGATTGGTCGATTTAAGTGCCAAGGCCGAACAGGGCGTGGTCAGCGCAGATGACTTGGTTGGACCTTTGAGAAATCGTTGTATTCGTCCTGATAGCTTAGCGAATGCCGCCAATGCGGCGATGAATCGTGAGCGGGAACGCGCCAGTTTTGCTCTACGGATTAAGGAGAGTCGGGCATTAGCAGAGTCGCAACTTACGGGTCTGGCTCAACTGGTGGTTGAAATGGCTGAGGACGTTCGGAACACTCGACCAGAGCGACTGGGGTGGAAAGCGGATAAGCTTCACTATGAGGTTGCGGTCGCCAAACGGCCACGGCAAGGAGGAGTGGTCTCGGGCGACAGTGAATTGATCCGGGAACTCTCTACGGAACGGGTGGTATTCGGCATTTCCGATGGCATGGGAGTGGGCCCGCGCGCTGCCTGGGAAAGCGGCACCGCGATGTCCTTGCTGGAACAGTTGCTAATGGCGGGGTTCAGCCAAACCCTAGCGGTTAAAGCCGTCAACACAACACTTTTGCTGCGTTCGGTGGATGATCATTTTGCTACGCTCGATTTGTTACTTCTCGACCGAGCGTCGCGCAAGATGGAAATTGTTAAGGTAGCGGCCTCTCCGACCTATATCAAGCGGGGAGAGCACGTTTTTACGATAGAAAGTCATAGCCTTCCTGTGGGCATTATACAGGAAGTCCGCATTGAGCCGACTACCTACACGGTGGAGCCGGGAGATGTGTTGGTGATGGTCACTGATGGAGTGTTGGACCTCGACCAGCGACGGGGAGAGGAGCGGCTGAAGGAGTTTCTCAGTCAACTGCCCCTAGGCACACCGCAACTCATGGCCGAAACGATTCTAAGCTTTATGTTGGGAGACAGTGCCGATGGGCGTGACGATGCTTTAGTCATGGTGGTGACCATTGGCTCGCAGACCGCGCGCCGTCAAGATAAGGGTTCGGACACCCGAGTAAAGGAGTGGCAACGTGTCACGCCGATCTCCCTTCGTGCCCGCACCGGAACGCATCGCGCGTGAAATCACGTCGTGAATCCGCTACACTGAGGCTATGACGAAGAATGGGGTCGAGAAAGAGGTTTTCCGTGAAGCCCAAAGATTGTGGCAGCCTTCAGCCTCGCTGATTGTTGCGGTAAGTGGGGGCGCAGATTCGATGGCACTCTATGCTTTATTACGAGCAATTAATGACGATTGGCCGGTGCGGCTGTACCCCGTACATATTGACCATCAATTACGAGAGAACTCTTCTCAAGAAGCTCAGTGGCTTACGCGCTATTTTGCCGAGAAGTTTCAAACGGCGTTGCGCGTTTGTGCGATTACTGTGCTCCCGCGAGCAGGCGAGAGCCTCGAAATGGCTGCGAGACGGCAGAGGTATGATGCTCTATACAGCGTCTTTCGCGAATTGTCGATGGATGGATATATTGTGACCGCACATCAAAAAGATGACCAAGCGGAAACGGTGCTGATGCGATTTCTACAAGGCACCGGCATTGAGGGGCTTCAAGGAATGAAATCGCGTCGCAATCGGATTGTGCGGCCGCTCTTAAATGTGACCCGCGCCGATTTAGAGCAGTATCTGCGCGAACATCACCTGGTATGGCTAAATGACCCCAGTAATCACGATCTTGCGTTCCTCCGTAATCGCTTACGGCACCAGGTCATGCCGTATCTTCAAGACGCAGTAAATCCACAACTGCGCGATGCGTTAGCGGGATTAGCCACGCGGGTAAAGGATTATGAGAGAGCATGGGACTATCTTATGCAACATTGGTCTGGGAGGCATGCCGTCCAGGAGACAAAGGATCGCTTGACACTCGACGCTCCCTGGCGCGAGTGGCCTCCCGCAGTATCCATCGCCTATTTGCGGGCCTTTGCACAACATCATGAAATTCGAGTGAGCGCCAAACACTTGACCAGCGCGTTAACTGGGGACGTCAATTGGCCTCGAGGCTGGCGAGTCAAGCATGATGAGCGTGGTGTCCTGGAGGTGTTTCAGGAGCAAGAAGTGGGGGGATCCCCCCTGCCAATTAATGTGTCCCAAGAGGGTCGATTTATCTGGGGAAAATGGACCATCGAGGTGCGTCGCACGGTATTTGCTCCGCCTATGGCGGGAATAGTGATTAATGCTGCACGCTACCGTGATCTCTGGATACGCTCATGGCAGGTCGGCGACCGAATGCGTCCTCTCGGGTTAAGGGGGCATTCCCAGAAAGTCCAAGATATCTTTGTGAATCACAAAGTACCTCGTGATCAACGTAGACGGTGGCCGCTCCTCTTGGCCAGTGGTAATGGGCCAATACTGGCTGTGCTCGGGCTTCGTATCGCAGAAGATGCACGGGCGCAAAGAGGGGATCCGGTGTTTCACATTACGGTGGAACCAAATCCCGGAAATTCAATGGGGTGAACGGTCCTGAAAAATTGACCTATGGTATACTATAGACCTAAATAGGGAACGTCGGTGAAAAGAGCGTTTCAAGAATTTGTGT
>NZ_JBYCKN010000039.1:0-18402 GCF_057473405.1 Sulfobacillus sp. TH-112 | reverse complement strand
TAACATTAAAGCGACTGCCGCCAGATAGATAAAGTCTGGTCCCCACAGGATGATGCCCATGCCACGGAGATTACCAAAGTTGTGGGGTAATCCCAACGAGATCCCATGGCTGGGATACATTACTGCCACCACCGCGAGTCCACCACCCATGAGCACCGCAAGAATGCCGGCTGTAAGGCGTTGCCCGACGAGATGTTCTTTCGTTTCCCGATCGTCCTTCCCGGCAGTCAGCAAGGTCACTACGAAGAGGAACAGCACCATAATGGCTCCGGCATACACAATCACTTGCGCAGCAGCCAAAAACTCAGCGGAAAGCACAATGTAGAACACCGCTAACGACAAAATATTGATGATGAGAAATAACGCGCTATGCACCGGCTGTCGGGCGAGGATTACACCCATAGCCCCTATCAACGTGACAATCGCCAATATGATAAATCCAACCATGACCGTTGGGTCACCTCATTTCCTTATTGCAGGACGCAGGAGTTCCTCTTTATCCGCAATCATTGTCTCGCGGTCATATGCGGCCAGTTCGTTAAATGGCGTGAGGCGCACGGCGTTGGTTGGGCACGCCTCCTCGCACATGCCGCAGAAAATGCAACGGATGAGATCCACTTCATAATCGACCGAATAGCGACTGGTCCACGATACCGGAGCCCCGGACGGAGCTTCGGCAGCAACCACCCGAATGGCGTGTGCCGGACAGACCGCTTCACATAGACCGCAACCAACACAGAGCTCATGACCATCCACATCCTTGGCCAGCATGTGCTTGCCGCGAAAGCGAGGAGAATACTCGCGACGCTTTTCCGGATAAGGATAGGTGTCTCTTGGTTCTCCTAGAGCCTTAAACGTGGTACCCATTCCCTTAGCAATGGCTCGTATGCCATCTAACATAGAAAACCCCTCCTTGCTCTAGCCTTACTCGCCCGTAGGGCGATGGGAGTCTGTTCCCGACTTCCCCTCTCCCACGCGTTCTTTTACTGGCCTCTTAAATCAAACCCGTCACAAATGCCGCAGTGCCTAGGAAGTACAACACGGCAACTGGCAAGAGAATCTTCCATCCAAAGTTCATCAAGCGGTCATACCGAAACCGTGGCAAGGTCGCCCGAACCCAGATAAAGACAAACAGGAAAATCGCCACCTTGATAAAAAACCAAATAATCGGCGGCAGCACCGGTCCCAGCCATCCCCCAAAGAAGAGTGTCACGGCAATCCCACTCACCGTAATCATGTTGATATACTCGGCAATGTAATAACTCGCGAAGCGCATCCCTGAGTATTCAGTATGGTATCCCGCGACAAGCTCAGACTCCGCTTCAGGAAGGTCGAACGGTGTGCGGTTGGTTTCCGCAATGGCCGTAATGAAGTAAATGATGAAGCCTACAATTTGCGGCAACCATAACCAACCATGTGCCTTTTGATAGAGCACAATGCCTTCGAGGCTTGCTGTCCCAGTCATCATGAGTACTCCCATAACGGCCAGCCCCATCGCTAATTCGTAGGAAATAATCTGCGCCGAGGCGCGAATTCCACCGAGAAGCGAATACTTGTTCTGCGATGCCCAGCCTCCGAGTACCAAGCCGTACACCCCAAGCGAGCTGAAGGCAAAGGCAATGAGGAGACCAATCGAAGGATTGGCAATATCCAAGTTGATATTGACTCCGAAAAGATGAATCGGTGCGCCAAACGGGATGACCGCATCCACGCAGAGAGCCGTGAAGAGCGAGATGACTGGGGCGAGCCGATAGACAAACGGATCGGCCCCGTTCGGCATCAGATCCTCCTTCAGCAACATCTTCAATCCATCAGCGATAGGCTGAAGCATGCCCCCCGGTCCTACACGGTTGGGTCCAAGACGCAATTGGAAGAATCCTAAAAGACGCCGCTCAGTCAGCATCGTATAGGCAAATCCTCCCATTAAGATGGCAATTAATAAGATAATCTTCACCACTAACAACACGACTTGTAGAACAATCATACGGTGTGAACCTCCTCAACCGGAGAGATCTCAACCGCACCCGTACCGATCGCATTCACTGGATACTCGCTCATGGAAAGCGGTACAAATATCCGCCGGTGCGTCATCTGGGGATCGACGGTGACAGGCACCGCAAATTCCCTCTCCCCTTTCCTCACCTTGACCATGCCTACCTGTGAAATTCCCATCTCCTTAGCGTCCTCCACACTAATGCGACCGGGATAGTCAGGGATGCGCGGTTTCAATATATCGGAGGGCAAGCCGTTTTCAATCACAAGGTGCCCTGTGACTAGTTCTATATCCCGTGGAGTACTGCGAGCCGAGTGAGAAATCGGCTGTATCGCCAAGGCGATGTTGTCCTGGGGTAGTAAGTCCGATCCGTTATCATCGTACGGATCCCACTCTTCGAGAACTTCAAAGGGCTTCTTTAGTGCATGTGCCCAAGTGGTCACATAGGTCTTGGTGGGCCGTGCTTGCCCAGGGGGTTGAACCGAAGGCATGGCGACCTGTAGACGGGCTTCCATGTTGACATAGGTTCCATACACCTCTCCTGGTGCTGCCGCTGGCAAGATGGCATGCATTTTCTCCGCCATGACCGGTCGCATCAGCCCTTCAGCGACCAAATGCGGCACCCGATCAAACGCCGCCCGGACCAATTCGGGGTCAGGATTATCGCGCATCAGATCCGCGCCCCAGAGCACTAACATGTCAATTTTTCCATCGCGCGCATCTTCTAAAATCGCGCGTAGGTCGTCCATGCGCGAGGGAATGCCGGCGCGTTCGAATCCACGCCAATTACTCGGCCCCCAGGTCGGCAAAACTGCGGTAGCATTATCTCCTCGAATCGCCTTTAACGCCATGAGCACCGATTCCACTTGCTCCTCGAGTCCATCCCAGAGAATCGTTAAGTGCTCGCTCTTTAGAAGAGACTGTCCGAATTGCAGTAACCGTTCTTGGTCCATCTCTTCACAAAGTGACGGATGTTGCTCCAAAAGTGTCTTGACTGCCGGGTGATCCGGTTGCGCGGCGTTAAGTGCCTGCGCGATGAGCACTGCCTCTTCCCCAACGTGGGTCACGAGCGATTGTACCTTCAGCGTATCACGCGATAGATTGCGGGGGGCCACCGAGAACACCTCGACGGCGGGATTCGCCCGCACCCGATCTCGCAGCTTCAAATGCACCACGGGTACAGCATCATAGGGATCGCTACCAATAAGTAACACGGTATTGGCTTCAGCGATGTCATCAAACGTCCCGTTGAGTTCACGCGGCAGATATCCTGGCACGTCGTGGCTCGCGGCAATGCGCGAGGTGCCGACTACTTCCCGAGCAAACTTTTGCAGTTGATAGGCGTCTTCAGTGGAATGCAAGCCCCCCATGACAAAGGCAATGCGATCAGCACCACCGGCATCGACAATCTCTTTCATCCAGACCCCGACTTGACGCGTCGTCTTTGCGGCCGCCTCTTCACGTCCGTCAAGATACGACGTGGTGACGCGATCGGGATGGATAGCAAAATCAAATCCAAAGCGTCCTCGATCGCACAGCCAGCCCCAATTCCTCTCGGGAACGGGACGGCCCTCAACACGCACAATGTGTCCATCGCGGCCAGTAGCCAAGGTGGTGCATCCCACCGGGCACAGCGTACACACTGATTCCTGACGTTCAATGTTCCAGGGACGCGCCTTGTGGTGATAGGGTACTGCCAAGAGTGCTCCGACAGGACACAGATCGATCACGTTTCCGGTAAATTGGCTCTTTGCCGGTAATCCATCCACCGTCGCGACCACCGTTTCGACGCCTCGGCCATCGAGCAACAGCTCCGGTTCACCGACATATTCGCCCATATATCGCACACACCGTTGACATAAGACACAGCGCTCTTGGTCTACCAAGACAAATTCATTAATGGGACCATCTTTCACTTTTTGAATCTTGGGTTCTTCAAATCGTCCCGCTGGCGGACCGTATTGAAACGTATAGTCTTGAAGGAAGCATTCGCCCCCTTTATCACAAACCGGACAGTCTAAGGGATGATTAATGAGTAAAAATTCCAAAACGCCTTTGCGTCCCTTATCCACTGCTGTATTGCTGGTATGCACCACCATACCTTCTGCGACTGCTGTCGTACAGGCGGTTGCCAGTTTCGGCATCTTTTCGACCTGCACGAGACACATGCGACACGCACCCAAGGGTCCTAATGCTTCGTGATAGCAGTAGACCGGCACGTCGATGCCCAATTTGGCAGCAGCATCCGCGATTAGTGTTCCTTCTGGAACACTAATCTCTTGGTCATCAATGGTTAACCGTATCATAGACCTTCGCCCCCAATGGACATCTCTTCTCGCGAACATGGGCTTCGAATTCCTCACGGAAATTATTAATCGCGCTTACCATAAATCCAATAGACGCATCTCCTAAGGGACAGAAACACTTACCATTAATATTGTCCGCGACGTCCAACAAGATAGATAAATCATTCTCATCGCCGACGCCGGCCTCCAAGCGGTCTAGCACGTCGGTCATCCAATAGGTCCCCTCCCGGCAGGGGGTACACTTGCCACATGATTCTTCCCGGTAAAACCGGACTAATCGTGCAGAAGCCTTCACGATACAAACTGTATCATCCAGGACAATGCAGCCGCCGGAACCGAGCATCGATCCTGCCTGCAGAATGGATTCATAATCGAGAGGTGTATCGAGCTTATCCGGCATCAGCAAGGGCACAGAACTGCCACCCGGAATAACACACTTGACGCTACGACCCTCCTGCATCCCACCGGCATAGTCATCAATGAGTGAACGAAGCGTTGTCGCCAAAGGGATCTCATAGTTGCCGGGACGGTTGACCTTGCCACTCACCGACATAATTTTTAGCCCCGGACTCTTCTCTGTGCCCATCGAGGTATACCACTCCGCTCCATAGGTCATAAGAGCAGGAACATTGACGATGGTTTCCACATTATTAACGATGGTCGGCATCGCATAAAGACCGGCCACAGCTGGAAACGGGGGTTTAAGGCGCGGATTACCGCGACGCCCCTCCAAGGATTCCAATAACGCGGACTCTTCGCCGCAAATATAAGCACCGGCCCCACGATAGACATGAATATTCAACGAATATCCGCTCTCTAGAATGTTGTCCCCCAAGAAACCATGTTGATACGCCTCCTGGACGGCCCGCGTTAACTGTTCATAGCCGCGCAAAAACTCGCCCCGACAATAGATATAGGCCTCATGCGCATTGATGGCATAACTCGAAATAATCATTCCTTCGACTAACTGATGCGGATTATGCTCAATCAGTTCTCGATCTTTAAACGTGCCGGGCTCTGCTTCGTCAGAATTCACCACTAGATACCGGGGGCGACCATCCTTCGGCAAAAAGCCCCATTTAACACCGGTGGGAAATCCGGCGCCTCCTCGCCCACGCAATCCCGATTTTTTCACCAAATCGAGTACCTCATCGGGTTGGTATTCCTTAAGCGTCTTTTGGAGAGCCTCATAACCCCCGTGAGCCTGGTAGATGTCCCACTGATCAATATCCGGGACTTCGTGATTTCGCAAAAGGTAAAAGGTTTGACTCATGACTTCACCTCTTTTTCGAGCAACTCTTCTGGGTGGTCGAGGTCAACGGGACCATGAAAGCGCAGGTTCACTTGCGCTACCGGAGCCAGATCACACGCCGCCAAACATTCCGCTTCGAGAAGAGTGTAACGTCCATCCGCCGTGGTCTGCCCTTGCGACACGCCCAACTTTGTCTCCAGACGGTGCATTAAATCATCCGATCCCGCTAACATACACGATAATCCCACGCAGACATGTACCACTTTCTTACCGACCGGTTGTTGAAAATATAGCGAATAAAACGAGGCGACGGACTCGACATACTGCACCGACAGGTCCAAAAGACCCGCCACGTCGCTCAGCGTTTCCGGAGCCAACCACCCTTCGGACTGCTGAATTCGGTGCAACAGCGGCAACAGCGCCGAATTGGCTTTGGGAAACTCGGTCTTCGCCTCCTGAGCCCATTCCTTCCACTCAGCCTTCATTTATCGACATCTCCCAGCATAATATCAATGCTTCCAATCGCAGTAATCACGTCGGCGACCAGTCCGCCCTTGGCAAGAATAGGCATCGTCTGGAGATTGTAGTAGGAAGGGGTCCGGGCTCGCCAACGATAGGGCTTCGGCCCTCCATCTGAGACAATATAAAATCCCATCTCTCCGCGCGGGCCCTCAACCGCCTGATAATACTCCCCTTCCGGAACGGGAAATCCTGCGGTCACCAATTTAAATTGATGGATAAGCGCTTCCATATTGCCATAAATCTCGGTACGCGGAGGAAGAGACACCTTGCGGTCACGGGTAGCATAATCACCCAGAGGTGAAATTTTAGCCATCGCTTGCTCGATGATTTTAATCGACTCGTACATCTCGTCAAACCGCACCCAAAATCGAGCATACGCGTCCCCTTCCGTACGGGTGGGCACGTCAAAATCAAATTCCTCGTAGCTGGAATAGGGTTCGATCTTGCGTAAATCTAATGGAATCCCAGTCGCACGGATATTGGGGCCGGTCACCCCGTATTGATAGCATGCCTCGCGATCCAATAGCGAGATGCCCCGAAGTCGCTCATTAATCAGAGGATTCCCATCGACCAAGTTGCGGTACATCTTGATCCATCGGGGCCAATCTTTCACAAACTGGTCCACTTTTTCGTGGAAACCTTCTGGCAAGTCGTATGCCAAGCCGCCCACCCGGAAATAGCTGGGATTCATCCGTACCCCAGAAGCCGCCTCAATCAGATCTAAAATAATTTCTCGCTCGCGCATGCAATAAAAGAAGAGACTCATCGCCCCTAGGTCCATCACGTGAGTACCCAACCAGACCAAGTGGCTCGCCAGGCGCGTTAATTCTGCAAATACCACACGAATATATTGCGCCCGCTTGGGTACCTCAATATCCATCATCTTCTCAACCGTTAATACATAAGCCAAATTATTGGTCATCGGGGCTAAATAATCTAGCCGATCCGTGATGGTGTTGCACTGCTGATATGTCAGTGTTTCAGCCGTCTTTTCAAACCCGGTATGAAGATAACCAATCACCGGTTCGGCGTGAACAATGCGCTCACCATCGAGGACCAGTTTCACACGCAGTACTCCATGAGTACTCGGATGCTGCGGTCCCAGATTAATGACCATCGTTTCATCGGTATCCTCTGTTTGAAATACTTCTGCCAAGTCGTTATTGGTCGCCATGTTGTCCCTCCTAATCGACCCGATTCCCGCCGGTGGGATAGTCCTTACGAAGCGGGTGTCCTTCCCAATCATCCGGTAAGTAAATGCGAGTGAGATGAGGATGGTTCTCGAACACAACACCAAACAGGTCATACGCCTCACGCTCGGGCCAATTGGCTCCATCCCACAATGAAACCATCGACGGCGCTGTCTCACCTTCAGCCACAAAACACTTAAAGCGAAAGCGTTGAAACTTTTCCGGATGATACACCTGATACACGAGTTCGAACCGTGGCCGCGCTGGAAACCAATCGACAGCAAGAATGTCGTTAAACATGACATAGCCTTCCTGGTTTTTTAGATGCGTGGCAAATTCCATTACACTCTCTTTCGGTACGACCACGGTTGGCTGATCAGCGGCAGGAAGAATCTGTAGCAGATCTGGAAAGCGGGATTGGAGGCGGTCGAAAAGTTCTTCATCCACGATCTTCATGAAATCCCACCCCGCTCCTGCAGTTCAAGATACTTAGGAGGCAGGCCCACTTGAATCTTTTCCCGCAGCTTTAAAATGCCAAACATGAGCGCTTCCGGCGTCGGCGGACACCCAGGGACATAGACGTCGACCGGCACTACGTGGTCAACCCCTTGAATGATGGCATAGTTATCGAACACGCCTCCCGACGAGGCACACGCCCCCATCGAAATCACCCATTTTGGTTCCGGCATCTGTTCCCAAATGGTGCGCAACACCGGCGCCATTTTCTGACTGACCCGTCCCGCGACAATCATCAAATCGGCCTGTCGGGGCGATGCACGAAAGGCTTCTGAACCAAAGCGAGCCAAGTCATAACGGGAACTTGTCACGCTCATCATCTCAATTGCACAACAGGCCAAACCAAAGGTTGCTGGCCAAACGGACGACTTTTGCGCCCAGCGACTCATTTTGTCGACTGTGGTTAACAAAATTCCCCGTTCAGCTTCCTTTTGGGTGGAGCTCAATCCCATTGAAATCCCCCCCTCTTCCACACATACAGAAAAGCCATCCCAATGATGAGAACAAAAGCAAACACGCGCAATACCCCAGCTTGATGCAACGCCTTGAGGCTAGTAGCCCACGGATAGAGCGACATGACTGCTACGTCAAAAATCATAAAAAACATCGCAACGCGATAAAACCGCACCGAGAAATACTTTACGGGTGCGTCCGGCACGATGCCCGACTCATAGGTAATCTTCTTTAAACCGCCCGGCGCCTTCGGTCCCATATGTGCAGAACCTGATGCCACCATATAGGCAACCCCAAATGCTACTAATATGTATAACAACAGGGCGCCGTATTGGGTTAGCATAGCCATCCCCCGCTTCTATCATGACTGCGACCGTGGAGCAAACCTCCACGGCTAAATCGTGACGCAATTCACATATAATTCCGTACCTCTACCTGTGTTCCTTTCCCTATTGTAGCAATCTTTTTTTCCTGGTCAAAGCTGATCGAGAAATTGATCAACGATTTCGGTGAGGATTTTCTAACCATTGCCGCAACTTTCTCAGGCGATGATTCACTGCAGACTTCGATACCGGTGGACTTAAGTGCTGTCCTAAGTCCTCAAAGGTCCAATCCGGATGCGCAATGCGCAGGTGAGCCAACTGACGAAGGTCCGGCGGCAAGACACCAAATTCCCCTGATTGCCGCAACTGTTCTAAGCGTTCTGCATCTTTGAGCGCCGACTCTACCGTGCGCTTCATATTGGCTGTTTCTGAGTTCACCAACCGATTCACTTGGTTTTTCATGGACCGTACCACGCTTTGACTCTCGATCGCTAGAACCGACCGATGCGCCCCCATACTGGCTAACACATGCGCCACCTGTTCCCGATCTTTTAAATAGACGAGAGGCACTCCGCGGCGTTCGGTGATATGGGCTCTTAGCCCCATGAGCTCTAATGCTAGCATCAAGAATTCGCCGCCCTGCTGAGATGTCGTCGAAATTTCCCAATGCAGAGGGCGATCCACTTCGGAAAGATATCCCCGGACAAAGAAAGCGCCGCGCAGAAAAGATGGCGGACAGTCCACAACACTTTGCTCAATATCTGGAGGCGGCACATCCTCTCCCCAAAGACTAAACTCCATGCGGTGTTGATGGCGGCCCATCCGAATGGTGGGGCAAAGTCCTAACGGTTTCATGATGCGATAACCGCGACGGGTAATAAAGGCAGCTCCCGATCTTAACCAGGGGGCCGTGTCCTGGTAGGGATCGGAGACTTGGCCGGACATTCCCCACAGTTCAGCCCAACAACAAGGGATGGAACCAATGGTGACTTGGGCCAGTTCCTCTTTCACTTTCCGCGTATACGACCAGGTCATCGGCGACCCTGCCGATCTCGCAGCCGCGCCTCCAGCACTAATCCATCCAATAGATGCCCCTCCGCCCACTTCGAGCGATGGCGCTGCATAATTCGTAATAACGCGCGCGCTAGTTTATCGGGGTCATGACGTACCAATCCATCCATGGCCAGAAGCGGCTCTTGGACAACCTCCGGCCAGGCCAGACGACTCTCCCCAATACTGACCACCTCGGCACCCTCGTCGAGATATCTGTTTAGCACGTCCTCATCCACCGTTTGATTATTGACCAAGACCACATCTACCAGCCCGCGACCCACCTGACGATCAAGCGCCGCCAAATGATCTTGAGCCGTATAGTGCGTCGTCTCCCCTGGCTGCGTCATCACATTGGTCACAAACACGCGAACCGCCCGTGTGGAACGGATAGCTTCCTGAATTGGCCTGACCAGCAAGTTGGGAATAACTGAGGTATAGAGGCTTCCGGGCCCGAGCACTACCATGTCGGCGTCCATAATCGCGGTCACCGCTTCCGCAAGCGGCGTGGCATCACCAGGGTCCATGCCAATTTTCTTGATAGGCGCCGGACTCCGACCAATATTACTCTCGCCCAAGATCTTTTGCCCGTCCTCTAACTCTGCCCACAGCGTAACTCGATCCAACGTCGCCGGCAAAACCGTTCCCCGAACGGCTAAGACCCGGCTGGACTCACGAAGCGCGGTCACAAAATCGCCCGCCACCTGTTCCATCGCGGCCAAGAACAGATTGCCAAACGAGTGCCCCTTGAGCTCTCCAGATTGAAATCGATGCTGAAAGAGATCCTCCATTAAGGGTTCGGTATCGGCGAGTGCCACCATACAATTGCGAATGTCTCCTGGGGGCAACATGCCTAAATCCCCCCGCAACCGTCCCGAACTTCCCCCGTCATCTGCCACTGTGACCACCGCGGTCAAGTTCGCGGTGTATTGCTTCACACCTCTCAGAACGACTGGAAGACCGGTCCCGCCCCCAAGGGCCACCACTTTGGGTCCGCGAGCTAACTGCCTCCGTGAATAGATGAGGGGAGCCCATTTTTCGGACCCAATGACATCACCCAAGGCACGGGAAAGCCCCCAAATCCCCGAAATCACCAAACCGATTCCTACCACGATTACCACTATGGTCCAGGTAATCACCGTGGGAGGCTGGGCCAAAAGACGGCCAAAAGCGACTCCCAGGGCGATAAACCCCACCGCCATTAGCACCATATACCTCTTCATTTTCATTCCCGGAAGAAAGAATCCCCACATACTAAATCTCCTCGGAATGATGCTGGTCAAGATGATGCTGGTCAAGATGATGCTGGTCAAGATCACGGTGTTCCACAAAAACCGTCTCACCTAACGTCTTTAAATATTCCGCGACGCGATTGGCAAACACCACCGAACGATGCTGGCCGCCCGTGCATCCCACGGCCACCGTAATGAGCGGCTTCCCCTCGGACTTGAAATTTGGCACCAGATACGCTAAAAAGTCCTCGAGCCGACTCAATGTTTCTCGAGCCACCGGAAATCCCATCACATAGTCTTTGACCGCCGTATCTTCTCCGGTGAGGTTCCGCAAGGTATCCACATAGTGTGGATTGGGAAGAAAACGCACATCAAACACCAAGTCGGCATCTTTCGGCAACCCGTGTTTAAACCCGAATGAGACCAACCGTACCTGAAATGGCACCGTATCGACTAAACGAAAGGCATCGTTAAGACGTTGTCGCAATTGCAATGGGGTGAGTCCTGAGGTGTCAATGATCAGGTCTGCTCGACCTCGCAAATCCAACAACGCTGACCGCTCGCGGCGCAGTGCCTCAACCAACCGGGCATCAGCTTCTAGCGGATGGCGCCGACGAGACAACTTATAACGATGAATCAGCGTTTCCTCATCCGCCTCCAAAAAGAGAATTTGATACTCCACTTGACTCGCATCAAATTCGTCCAAGACCGCTTCCAACTCCTTAAAGAAACTGCCGCCGCGGATGTCCATACCGAGAGCTGTGCCGTGAATATCGGGGCTTCGATGGACAAGTTCCGCAAACTTGGAAGCCAGCGATGGAGGCAAATTATCCACGCAAAAGTAGCCTAAATCCTCAAAAACGCGTATGGCCTCACTTCGACCAGCTCCAGAGAGCCCGGTGATCACAATGAATCGTGCTGGCATAAATGTCGTCCTCTTTCATCCTGTTACTCTCATTGTAATACTTTTTCTCGCAACTCCTATGTTCTAGCATTGACAGAAGCCCGCGAAAGGTGTCGAATATCGTTATAAGTTGCATGAACTCTCGTCTCAAAAGGAGTACACGTATGGCGACACCAGAATCTCCCTCCCCGTTGCCAATCTCACGGCGACAGGCCAAGGAACAAAAACTCGCAATGGCAGAGGAACTCGCTGCGGAAAGTCGCGTCGCCCGTATGCGAGAGCGACGCGACCGTTCTACCGAGCGAAAATTCACCGCTCTATTCATCTTTGCGGTCAGCATTTTGACCCTCTATTTAGTCAGCCGTACCCCTTGGGGAATGCATCTCATCGGACGATACTTCTAGCACCCATCGCTCTATCGCCTTGGCGGCCCCGTCCTGGTCGACGCTATCGGTGACCCTGTCGGCAGCCTCTCGTACCTCAGCGGGAGCCTGCCCCATCGCAACGCCGAGCGCCGCCCATTGAATCATGTCGATGTCGTTTTCGGCATCGCCAATGGCCATAACTTGGCTTTGAGGGATATGTAATGCATCGGCGGCTTTGCTTAGACCGTCCGCTTTGCCCACATTGCCACTCACGATCTCGAGAAAGTCGGGCTGTGATTTGAAGATTCTCACCGGAAATCCCTTCAATTGCGCTTCGAGGGCCGGTCTTAACTGGTCTAATCGCGTAGGCTCATCTTGCAAGAGAATTTTTATTGGTGGCTCAGGCCATTCCAAGAGTTCGTCGCCGGATCGTACCCATGCCGGAATATGATGGGCGTCGACGTAGTGGCGTACACGAGAATCCTCGGCTGATACCCACAATTCTCGATCGATATAGACTTGTGTCAGTATCGCGTGCTGCAAAGCCCATGCTACCGCATGCTGGGCTGCATCTTCAGGCAGTAGCGTCTTGGCCAAAATCTCTTCTTCAGGCATTTTAGCTACCACGGCCCCTTGATAGGCCACCAAGGTGCCCGGTCTTAGTCCCAAATCCCGCCAAAACGGACTGGCTGACTGCACCATACGTCCGGTCGCCAACATCACTTGGATACCTCTCTGCTGTGCCGCTTTTACGGCCTCCTTTAAGCGTGGAGAAATGGTACCGTCCCGTTTAAGGGTCGTACCATCCAAATCAAGCGCAATTAACGCGATCGACGACGTAGTAGCCAATTAATCACCCCCGATACCAATCCTAGAATAATTGAGGCCCACAATGCTGGAAGAAAACCATTGACATGAAATCCCGGTACAATCGCCGATACCAACCACAACATTAAGGCATTAATGACCCATCCGAATAGGCCCAACGTCAATATGGTGAGCGGCAAGGCAAAAAGCCGAACGATAGGTCGGATAATCAGATTGACCAATCCCAAGACCAAGCTCGCAAGAATCACGGTCGTCAAATTGACGACTTCGATCCCCATGTGCAGGTGAGCCAACACAAATAGTGTGAGTGCCGTCACCAACCATAATATCAATCGCCTCATGTGGATGCTCCCTTTTTGTTCAATTGCAGATACTCTAACACCGATTCCGCGGCTGCTCGCGACATGCCGGGAATGCCACCCAGTTCTTCAACGGTAGCCTCAGAAATGGCATTCAGATCGGGGTAGGCGCTCAATAAGGCTCGCTTGCGCTTAGGGCCAATCCCCGGAACATCGTCCAACAGCGAGCGCAAGTTGCGACGGGTTCTGAGTTGTCGGTGAAACGTAATGGCAAATCGATGTGCTTCATCTCGCAGATGTTGCAACATTTTGAGCGCCTCAGAATCACGATCTAAAATAATCGGATTCGCACTTTCCGGCTCAAACAGCCATTCATGCTGCTTGGCGAGTCCAAATACCGGAATATCGCTGATTGCGAGCTCCTTCATGGCGCGCACAGCATAGCCCAATTGACCGCGCCCGCCGTCAATAATGACCATGTCGGGACGGATCGCAAATCGCGTCAATTGCGGATTCTGATTGGCCAGATCGTTGTGTCGAAATCGGCGGGAAATCACCTCATACATTGATTGAAAATCGTTCGGTCCCTCCACCGTCCGAATTTTAAAGCGTCGATACTGCGACTTATCGGGCTTTCCATCCGTAAACACCACCATCGAAGCGACCGATTCAGTGCCTTGGGTATTAGAGATGTCGTAACATTCCATGCGGTGCGGTATCCCCTCTAGGCCCAAGGCATGCTGTAGCCCGAGAAGGCCATCGTCGCGATGCCGCTCGCGCAATTCTTGACGGCGTCGTCCTTCATCGCGCGCCATTTCAGCATTCTTCAAGACCATCTTCAGCAGTTCAGCTTTTTCCCCTCGTTGGGGCACCTTAATCTGCACACTGGCACCTCGGCGGCGCCGAAGCCAATCCATCACATGCGCTGCATCTTCAGGTAGCGCGAGGAGGAGGATTTCCGGGGGGATATCGTGAGCATTGCTGTAATATTGCTCAAGAAAGGCGCCCGCAATCGCCTCATCACGTGACTCCTCCACCCCTTCGAGCGTCAGCGCTTCTCGCCCCGTGAGTCGTCCTTTTCTCACCCGGAAGAGCTGCACCATGGCTTCTTCCCCATCGACCGCCCAGGCGATGGCATCCAGTTCCCGGTCTGTCCCGGTTGCCACCCTCTGCGGCTCTAACACCTCGCGAATCGCTTGAATTTGATTGCGAATTTGCGCCGCCTTTTCAAACTCCAAATTTTCGGCCGCAACATTTAATCGTCCCAGCAACTCGCGTTCGACCTCATCCGCCTTACCTTCGAGAAATTGTTCCACCTGCCGCATCATGTCGCGATACACCGTTCGACTGATGAGATCTTGGCAAGGAGCTTGACAATGCCCAATATGATACTCCAAACAGGGGCGGCCCACATTTTTGAACTTTTGATTGGTACAATTACGAATCGGAAAAATCTTTCTTAATAAGCGGATGGTATCGCGGACAGCTTGCGCCCGCGGATAGGGGCCGAAATATCGACTACCGTCATGTCCGGGCTTGCGGGCAATGAGGAGCCGAGGAAAATCCTCTTCCCAAGTGAGTTTCAGATAAGGATAAGCCTTATCATCTTTAAGGCGGATATTGTAGTGAGGATTCATTTGTTTAATCAAGGTGGCCTCAAGAATGAGAGCTTCCACCTCCGTGCTTGTCACAATATACTCCAAATCCGCCACGTGGCGCATCATGGCCCGCACTTTACCCTCAAGTCGCTCCGGCGCTTGGAAGTAGGAACGCACGCGGTTTTTCAATATGAGGGCTTTGCCCACATAAAGCACCTGACCATCACGATTTTTTAGTAAGTAGACTCCCGGACTTTTAGGCAACCCGGCAAGTTTCTGCGAAATCTCTGGCGTATTCGCCACGCGCACTCACCTCCGTCCTAAAGCCGCGCCTCAGACAGTTTTTGCTGACGTTCGACATGCAGACGCAAGTATTCCCCAGTGTACGATTGGGACACCTGCATCACCGCTTCCGGCGACCCCTCGGCAATAATTTGACCTCCTCGATCCCCGCCTTCCGGCCCTAAATCAATAATCCAGTCAGCGGTCTTAATCACATCGAGGTTATGCTCAATCACTAAGACGGTATCTCCTTGACTTACTAATCGACTCAATACCCCCAAAAGGTGCCGAATGTCTTCGGCATGTAATCCCGTGGTCGGCTCATCTAAAATGTACAACGTACGACCCTCTGATCGGCGTGACAACTGGGTAGCCAGCTTTACCCGCTGTGCTTCACCTCCCGATAACGTCGTCGCTGGTTGACCTAAATGGATATAGCCAAGGCCCACGTCATGCAACGTCTTTAGCTTACGCTGCAAGCGACTATGATGTTGAAAAAATTCTAACCCTTCGTCCACCGTCATATCGAGCACATCAGCAATACTCTTACCACGATAGGTCACTTGCAATGTCTCTCGATTGTATCGCTGTCCTTTACATACTTCGCACGGAACATAGACATCTGGAAGAAAATGCATCTCAATGCGAAGAATTCCATCGCCTCGACAGGCCTCACAACGACCACCACGTACGTTAAACGAGAATCGACCCGCACGGTATCCCCGTACTTTCGCTTCGGTCGTTTCAGAAAACACCTCTCGTACCAGATCAAAAGCTCCGGTATAGGTGGCAGGATTCGACCGGGGCGTTCGTCCGATCGGGCTCTGGTCAATGGCAATCACTTTATCCAATTCATCCAATCCGCCCATTTCCCCATGCTGACCCACCCGGCGACTCCGAGCACCATTCAACTCCAATTCCAAGCGTCGGCGAATAATATCGTTCACGAGCGTCGATTTTCCCGACCCCGACACACCGGTTACGGCAACCATTAACCCCAAAGGAATGCGCACCGACAAATTTTTTAAATTATGCTCGCGTGCTTCCTGCACCGTGAGCCAACGATCGTTGGGTACACGGCGCAGAGCGGGAAGAGGAATTTCCTTCACGCCGGAAAGATATTGGCCGGTCAGACTATCTTTTTGTGACATGACTTCGAGCGGTGTGCCATGGGCTACCACATAACCTCCATAGACGCCCGGTCCCGGACCAATATCGATCAGATAATCTGCAGCCAACATGGTGTCTTCATCGTGTTCTACAACCAATACCGTGTTCCCAAGATCACGCAATCGCTTAAGTGTGCGAATCAGTCGATCATTGTCACGCTGATGCAATCCAATGGAGGGCTCATCAAGAATGTACAGCACCCCCATCAGGGATGAGCCAATCTGGGTCGCGAGTCGAATCCGTTGCGCCTCTCCCCCGGATAACGTTCCTGCTCCACGGGCGAGCGTCAAATATCCTAATCCGACGTCACTAAGAAAGCCCAAGCGCTCTAAGACCTCTTTCAAAATAGGCTTGGCAATCCGCTCCTGCCTTCCAGTCAGTTCCAGCGTCTTCAAATAGTCTTGGGCGCGTTCGATCGATAGTTCGGTAAGGTCGGCAATCGATAAATCTCCGACACGCACCGCCAGAACTTCTGGCTTCAGCCGCTTCCCGTGACAGGTCTGGCACGGCCTCGCGGTCATATAAGCCTCAATTTCCGCTTTTTGCACATCCGACGTCGACTCCCGATAACGTCGTTCGAGGAGAGATAAAATTCCGTGCCACATAATACTCTCGCGACGAGACTGTCCAAAAATGCTTTCGTATTCAAAGGGGATCGGGTGTGCGTACCCTTTTAATAAAATCTCTTGCTGCTCTTGAGACAATTCTTTATAGGGAATGTCCGTGGGAATGTGAGCCACTTGGGCTAAAGCGGCGATCAAATCGGGATAGAAGCGACTGGTCCCCCGATATAAAGGAAATATCGCCCCTTCATGCAGCGTTTGATTAGGATCGATGACTAAGTCCGGATCAATTTCTTGTTTAAAGCCTAAACCCGTACAATCGGGGCACGCCCCAAAGGGAGCATTAAACGAGAACATCCGAGGGGTAAGTTCTTCCAGAGAAATGCCACACTGCGCACACGCTAAGTCGCGGGCATAGAGTGTCCCGACATCATCAGGAGGACCGATTTCCACTAGACCATCGGTCACCTCGAAGGCATGTTCAATCGCTTCGGCAAGTCTGGCCTCCATTGTCTCACGCACAATCAGGCGATCAATCACGGCCGCAATCGAATGTTTCTGATTCTTGACGAGCTGGGGCGGATTCTCTAATTCGTAGAGCGCCTGATCGATGCGAGCGCGTGTGTATCCCAGTCGACGAATTTCGTCGATGACCTTTTCATGCGTTCCTTTACGCCCGCGGACGATGGGTGCCCGCACTTCGAGACGCGTTCCCTCGAGATTATCCTGTAGCACCCGGTCCACAATTTGTTGCACAGTTTGCGACTCAATCCGGGCTCCACATTTAGGACAATGGGGCTGACCACCGCGCGCATACAGCACCCGCAAGTAGTCGTATATCTCCGTGACGGTCCCTACCGTGCTGCGTGGATTATGACTGGTGGTCTTTTGATCGATGGAAATCGCGGGCGACAACCCCTCGATCGTGTCCACATCAGGTTTGTCCATCTGTCCGAGAAATTGCCGCGCGTAACTGGACAACGACTCTACATAGCGCCGCTGGCCTTCCGCATAAATCGTATCAAAGGCTAGGGAGGACTTCCCCGATCCCGATACGCCGGTAATGACCACCAGATTATCGCGGGGAATTTCTACGGTAATATTCTTGAGATTATGTTGTCTCGCGCCTTTGACACGAATCACCCCACTAGCCACGTCGCTTACCTCCCCCCACACTCTTCAATGGTCTTTCCGCCTCAATTTCCATTAACATATCTCGAATCGCGGCTGCCCGTTCAAACTCCCAGTTACGGCTCGCCTCTTTCATTTCGCGGCGCAACTGGTTCGCAAGTTTAATCCGCTCGCGGGACGTCATATCCTTAAATGCCTTATCCTGCGGTACCCCATCTCCAGATGCCTTACTCGCCGTAATCACCTCACGAATATCCTTAGTCACACTGCGAGGGATAATGTGGTGCTCCTGGTTATACCGTTCTTGAATATCGCGCCGTCGTTTGGTCTCCGAAATCGCCTGACTCATTGAGTCGGTCATTTTATCTGCGTACATAATGACCGTCCCTGCAACGTTACGCGCGGCCCGTCCCACCGTTTGCACC
>NZ_JBYCKN010000038.1:0-6534 GCF_057473405.1 Sulfobacillus sp. TH-112 | reverse complement strand
GTGCTACCCCATCTTAAGGAGGAATCGCTAGTGACTACCAGTATAAAGAAAAACGCGACGGCCGAACAGTCTCGTACCTTGCCGTGGGTTGACATGTGACAGGATGCCGAAGACGGCTTACTGGCCCTGTCCATCCGGGTCGGATTGCAGGTGTTGCAACAGATGATGGCGGCCGAGGTGGAAGAGTGGGCCGGTCCCAAAGGACGGCATGATCCCCAGCGTCAAGCCGTTCGGCACGGGACCGAAGGCGTGCCGGTCACATTACGAATCAATTGGTTCCCCTAGCGGCATTTTTCAGCCCCCATGATGCTGACGCATCATGGGGGCAAGCCACATGGGCGCAACTCTCGGATCTCATGGTTGAAAAACCCGTCGTTTCTTGTGTTGGAGGAACCAACACGGCATCTGGACCTTTCTCGACGCCGTCAATTGTCTGGGTGGCTTACTCAAATTAGGTGCACGATGGTATTGGCTAGTCATGACATTGATTTCTTAGATTCGGTGGCCAATCGGACATGGCACCTAAACGGGGGGAAGCTTAGGACCAGTGACGGTCCACCTTCCCGGCACCTAGAGGCCCTGCGGTTGGAGACAACTGCTTACGAACGTCGATATGGTCAACAACAAAAGCGGCTACAAACGTTAAGAGAGGACGTCGCTGAGACAAGGAAGCAGGCAGTGCGCACGGAACACGAATCACACAATGCCGGCGCAAGAAAAAAGGCGAAAAAGGTTGCTCGAAAAGCTCGGGCGCGGGAGTCACGACTTGAACATTATCTTGAATCCGGTGAACAACTTGCAGCCCCCAAGGAACCTCATTTGCTACGGTACACATGGGACCACGTTGCAAAGTCATCGGGCGTCATCGCAAGGTTGGAACGGGTTTCCTTGGGTTGGGGTCCGCCGTGTCTACAGGAGGTGTCGCTCGAAGTCCGTTCCGGCGACCGCATTGGCATAACTGGGGACAACGGCTCGGGTAAGTCGACGCTGTTAAACACGATCCTAGGTCGGTTTCAAGGATTCACATCGGGCTATGTGAGACCAGTCGCGGAAGGGTACGGATACATTGCCCAGGTTTTTCACCCTCCTAAAAATAAAACATGTTGGCAGTTCTTTGAAGAGTTTTCCACACTGGCTCCGGGGCTCGGTCGGGCATGGCTCCTGTCATACGGATTCAGGGAACGTCAAATCTTTTCTTCCGCAGACAACCTCAGCGATGGGGAATTAGTCAAGCTTCAGATTGCTGCATGGAGTGCGGCAGGGGTCGGGGTTTTAGCTTTAGATGAATTGGAGCATCATCTCAACATGTTTAGCCTCGAAACGATTTCACACGGGTTAAAACAGTTTCCGGGAACCCTGCTGGTCATTTCTCACTGCCCCCACTTTCTAGAAGAACTAGGAGTAAATGTGACATGGTACGTTGCAGACAAGCGAGTGGCCATCAAAGCGCGAGAATTTAAATACTAATTTCCATCAGTATGAAATCTGTACAAAAATGTCGGAATAAGTCGATAATGACAGCATTGGCCGCGGTCTCCCGAGAGTACAGGAAAGTCTTGGTTCTAAGATTTCATTCAATTGGGTGACGACTCCCCACGGCTGAAGCCGGGGGCTTTTGTGCGACCGGCAGGTCGCAGTTCTTGTTAGTGAAAGTCTGACCTCCGCCAGTTCACTCGTTCAAGTGGGGTTTAGGTCTGACCTGTGAGTCCTCCCTATCGGCCGGGCGATTGCAATGACGCCGGGTCATCTTGTAGGTATTGATACACCGTGGTGCGTCCCACACCAAATATTTTGGCGAGTTGTGTCTTGGCTTCCCCCGCCGCAGCGCGTTGTCGGAGCTCCTGCACCTCGGCGGATGTGAGGGACTTCTTGCGGCCGCGGTAGACGCCGCGTTGTTTAGCCAGGGCAATCCCTTCCCGTTGACGTTCCCGGATCAGCGCCCGCTCAAACTCGGCAAAGGCCTCCATGACCGAGAAGAGCAGCGTGGCCCTGGGGGAATCCTCGCCGGTAAAGACCAGCTGCTCCTTCACGAATTCCACCCGTACACCTTTGTGCGTCAATTCTTGCACCAAGCGCCGCAGATCATCCAAGTTGCGGGCCAAACGGTCCATGCTGTGGACCACCACGGTATCACCTTCCCGCACGTAGGCCCGCAGCTGCTCCAGATGCGGCCGCGCGGCATCCTTCCCCGAGGCCTTATCCGTAAACGTGCGATCCACGGCCACGCCGTCCAACTGGCGGTCCGCATTCTGATCGAGAGACGAGACACGCGCATAGCCCACGCGTTGGCCAGTCATTCCCGTTCCTCTTCCTCTTCTGCTTCCTGTGAAAGAAGTGCCGCGAATTGGCGATCGAGCTGAGCAACGTGTGTCTGGGCAATACGCCACACGTCGTCCAGATCGACCTGGGCGTAGCCATGAATTAAGACGTTGCGCAAATCCTTCATACCGCGCCAATCGATAAAAGGGTGCTCTGGCGAAAGGCCTCAGAGATTTGACCTGCGGCTTCGCCGATAATCTCCAACTGCCGAATAATGCCGTCCTGCTTTTCCTCAGCGGCATCAAAGGCCGCCCGCGTCACCCGCTGCAGGCGATGCAGGATCTTCTGACTCGCTACGTGGATATGGTGAATATAGAGCGCATCATTGTGACGCGACATAAATAATCCTCTCTTCCGCCAGTACATCGTCCCGAATCAAGGCATCCAGCAAATGAGGTTTCATGAGGTCCACCGGTCGACCCCATAGATCCTCCAACGCTTGTTTCAAATGGATCCACTCGAAGCCGCGGGCCGGGGAGTTGGGCAAGAGCGTACAGAGCACATCGATATCGCTCCGGTCCATAAAGTCGTCGCGCAGCACCGATCCGAATAAGGCGAGCTGGGCGACACCATACTGGCGACACAGCGTTTGTAAGGCGGCCTCGTGCAGTTCAATCGGTAACCCGTGCGTCATGCTCCTTCTCCCCTTCGGCATTGTTTACGATAATATTAAGACATCGCCGAACATCTGTCCATAAATACGAAAAGAGACTCTAAGCGAACAGGATTTACCGGTGTCCCGCGTTGTGTGGTTGAGGTGTGCGCCAAGTTGGCATATGGAGATTTCTAGAACGGGTTGGTCCAAGACAATTTCCATGCACAAAAGAAGTAGAATGGCTTTTTATGTAAAATTTCCCATATAGTTTAGAAAGGAGAATGAATATGAAGAATCGATCGATTGCCTTATTGTCGTCAACCCTCATAGTACCGCTTATAGCGTTATCCTCATCATCGGCGGGTGCCACTGCGACGAACGGAAGTACGACATGGCGTTCGTGGATGAGCGTGTTCACACCGTCAGCCGCACGGTAGTTAGCTATCCATGCTCCTTGCGTTTCATCTGCCCAATGGATAGCCTGAGCAATTTCTTGGTGGCCCCCGACGGGATGACGATGTCCGAGTCTAACCATAGGATCCATGCGAAGGACTGGGGGGCCGCCGCAGATCGTGCCTGCTCTAGCACCATATTGCGACTTCGCGGAATATTGCCCGCCTCGCCGATTAAAAATCGCAAGGGACGACCGAGCATCTTACCGAGGGAAAAGAGCTCAAACATACTATGAACCAACATCTGGCCGTCACGTGTTGGAAGGCCGATAAATAATGGATTCATGCTTAGAGCCTCTCCTCTACGAGTGGTCGTGTGCGTGGTATCGGCTTACATGTTACTACTACGTGCGCAAGTATTTGGTCCAATACTTGTGAGTTAACCATTGGTAGAGGGGCGGATCATTCACCCAAATCATTTGGCCGCGTTGGTTCGTGTAGGTCACGATGTCTGGTATCTGCTGCAAAGGCAGGTTAAGGTGTTCCCACGGGTCATGCGTGGCGGACACCACGGCGACGGTTCGGCCATTGGTTAGGTATAGTATGACGTAGTACGGAACATGCTGGACGTGAGGCCGATTCGGTACCGGAAGGTGAACCATTAATGGTACTCCACGCCCCAGCAACGTGATAATTTGACGAGCTACAACAGGGGTTAGCTGCGGAGGCACGGGCCATTGACGTTGTGCGCCGTCAGCCGGATGCCTCCACCCTCCTGATTTGCTATGAAGCCGGTCCGACAGGCAAGAGCGCGTTACTCCGCTGGGACATTCATCGGCCCGACAAAATGCTGGTACTAACCTTAGTACCATCTCAGATCTACTATACGACAAACGAAAACACGACTCGGAAATGCCTCTCGTGATCTTTTTTCTGTCACGTTTTCGTCACCGATCAGTCGTTCTGTCACTTATTTGTCACTTTTCGATGCTACAGATCTCATTTTTGCGTTTTTTACAGAACATAAAAAACCCACACTTCCTTGTAGGATGCGGGTTTCAAACTTGGTGCGCCCGTGAGGATTTGAACCTCAGGCCTCCTGATTCGTAGTCAGGCGCTCTATCCACTGAGCTACGGGCGCGACAAAGGATATTGTATCATCTCGCTTCAGGTCAAGCAAATCTAATTCATGGAACCTTAGGCAAGATAATGGCGGAGGGGGTGGGATTCGAACCCACGCTAGGTTTACACCTACTAACGGTTTAGCAAACCGTCCTCTTAGACCGGCTTGAGTACCCCTCCGCAGCAGAATTCATGGTACCACAGGTTGTTTCAGGTCTGCAAGTGGCGTTTGCTGGATTATTGACCGTGACGTAATGCCTGACCCGGAAACGCCCCGGTCGCTCCACCCTTATCCCACACCTTAACACCATTGGTATAGACGGCCTCAATTCCGTGGGAAATCTGGTGCGGATTTTGGAAGCTTGCGGTGTCTCGGATGGCATGTAGATCCAAGATAGCTAAGTCTGCGTAATAGCCCTCCATAATCTTTCCACGGCGCAATAGTCGCAGACGTTCCGCCGCCATTCCCGTCATCCGATAGATAGCTTCTTCAAGAGATATCCACTGGCGGTCCAACACAAAGTCCCGAAGCACCTTCGGAAATGTACCATAGCTTCGAGGATGGGGATGCCCTCCCGCGAGTGGTCCATCAGGGGCAACGGCACCGCCATCGGTGCCAATGAGAGTCCGCGGAAAACAAAACACCCGCTTTATATCTTCTTGCCCCATGCCGAAACGGATCATGCTGACCCGCATCTCATTGTCTTCCAATATCTTGAGCAATGCTTCGACAGGAGGTACCGTCCACTCTTGTGCGATCTCTAAAAGGCTTTTTCCTTCAAGATGTTGCATCGCCTTTTGACTCACCGTTCCAATGGTGGTTCGCTGCCACCCAAATCGCGACTCCTTGGGGTCCACTTCCGCAACCATTTTCCTGCGCAGACTAGGATCGCTCATCCGCTCTAGCGTGGCCAGCTTTCCCCCCGAAAGTGCCCAATCCGGCAATAGGGCCGCCAGCTCCGTAGCGCTGGCATCATAAGGATATTGGTCGAGATAGATGTCCATACCCTCTTCGATAGCCTGGGTTACATGAGCCAGCGTCATGGCTGTTTTTCCCCAGTTATGCGGTCCCATGGCCTTATGATGAGATAATTGCAATCCGACTCCTGCCTGACGGCAAATAGCTATCGCTTCATCGACCGCTTCCACCAAGGTATTGCCTTCATTACGTAAGTGGGTGAAGTATA
Organism: Sulfobacillus sp. TH-112; assembly: GCF_057473405.1. Taxonomy (NCBI): domain Bacteria; kingdom Bacillati; phylum Bacillota; class Clostridia; order Eubacteriales; family Clostridiales Family XVII. Incertae Sedis; genus Sulfobacillus; species Sulfobacillus sp. TH-112. Next base: position 919 of record NZ_JBYCKN010000038.1, on the reverse strand, counting down.
ATCCATTCCTAGGCGCTATCGCCGTTGTCAGTGCCGCGACTTCCTCGGTGGATGTAAAACATCCCGGCGCATAAATAAGTCCAGTGGAAAGTCCCCATGCACCTTGTTGCATTGCGTCACTAATGGCTTCCTGCATCTCGATGATCTCAGATTCTGTCGAGGGCCGATCATCTTCACCGCGAATGCCACGACGCAGAGTGCCATGGCCTATGAGGGCGATAACATTAACCGCAATCTGTCCTTCAAGGCCCGTGAGGTACTCATCCATGCTGCGAAACGGGACATCACGTCCAAACCGATGAAAATATCGACCCACCTCCTCGACCATATGGCCGAAGAGAGGGGAGCCAGACAGTCCACACTGGCCGATGACCTCGGTCGTAATTCCTTGTGACACCTTACTTACGGCTCGACCATCGATGTATAGCGGAAGATCCGAGTGTGAATGCATGTCAATAAATCCTGGCACGACAGTTAAATCGCCGTGGGCCCGCCCTGGTCGTCGTTCGATCGCGACAATATGCTCATTTTCAACCGTAATCCGTCCGTGAAAGGGTAGCGCTCCCGTTCCGTCTACTACCGTCACATCTTCTAGTGTCCACCGCATGTTCATTTTCATCCCCAATAAAAAATGCCATCGTGGCCGACGGCAAAAAATGGCGGAGGGGACAGGACTCGAACCTGCAAGCCTTTTTAGGGCGGCGGTTTTCAAGACCGCTGCGTTACCAGTTACGCTACCCCTCCAAAACGATTACTTCTATTGTATCCAGTTCAGAAGAGAAAGCCAAGAGACAGATTCTACGAGCTTTTTGCGTTGTGCCTTTCGACCCGCTGTGGATAACCGCTTTTTCGGGGATCCATGCGTAGCGGCGGCGTTCCGTCCGCAAAATAATCCGAGTTATCGAATGCCATGTATTGC
>NZ_JBYCKN010000037.1:0-20746 GCF_057473405.1 Sulfobacillus sp. TH-112 | reverse complement strand
TTCCTCTGTATAGCTTTCGCCAATAATCAAATCCTTAGCCATGAGATCTCCTTCGATGCTGATACTGAGTCACGGATTGTTCGTGCAATTTGTCGCCTCGTACATAATTCGCTAGTAAAAACAACTGATACGTACTCAAATTGGTCTTTGAGCTATCGGTGATGACCAGCAATTTGCTGGCCGCAAGCGGCGTCACCAAGGGCAGGTGGTTCACAATGGTGCCAACCAATTTCATTTCGTCCGACGGATCGATTGTACCACTAGGATACCCTAATGTGGCGAGCATGGTGACTGGGGTACGGAGCTTCGGCCAGTTCGGCGAATGATAATAGAGAGCGTTCAGCACCAACATTAAATCGTTTGTTGTCAAAGAAAAATAATGATCGATGGGGATCCTGGTCGCTTCCGTGACTAAATGCGCGTCTTGGTGTGCCGGCGCGTCAGATATGGCCTGGTAGAGAGGCTCCTGTTTGTGGTTTACCGTGACTTGGGTTAAACCCGAAACGGGGATGACTTGTAACACGTGAGTGTCCGAACGAATCACGGTGATGAATCCCAAAAACCCCGGATCCAAGGCGTTTCCCCGCACTGTCACCAATACATTCATCGGCTGTCTGGTGTTAAGAACTAGCACGTGAGAGCGAATTTGTGGATGTGTACTCAATGAGACCCCAATGACGACAGCGCCAATTGCAAACACTACCAATAGGAGAAAGAGATGAATACGACGAAGGCCAGTCCGTTGAGGACGGTCAATCACGCGCATGAAGCTCCTCCTTTGTTCGCGGTGGTCTAGTCGTGTCTGATGGTAGGGTATTCCGAAATCTTACGCAACGGAAAATACTGCCGTTAGTATGCCCAAACATCGTCCGACCGCCATTGCATGACACAAAGACATTGGGACACGGTTATCGTTAGTGTATCATGAATGGCGGGGGGAGTGTCGATGTGCGGACGTTTTGCCCAGTATTGGCCTATAGAGCGCTGGGGCGTACTGGGACCGATTGAGTGGCACGTAGGCGATTTTCAGCCCCAATATAATGTGGCCCCCGGTAGCGCCGTCCTCAGCTTGGTAGCTGACCATAATCGTGTATGGGTTGGGGGGATTATGCATTGGGGTTTAAGAGCAGGAAAGCACATGGTCATAAATGCCCGTTGGGAAACATTGGCGGAGCGCCCAATGTTCTCTCGGGTATTGCCAGGTAGTCGTTGCCTTGTCCCGATGAATGGATACTTTGAGTGGCATCAGGAGTCTCGATTGCCGTACTATTTCACGGCCACCGAGACTGACAGGCCGCTTCTGGTGGCCGCCCTCTATCAGCGATGTCCGGATGGGGTTCGCGTTTGCTTAGTGACGCGCCCGGCCATATACGAAACCCGTCTGATTCATCCCCGAATGCCGCTCATCGTGGACCACGATCAAGCCCATCATTGGCTCAGTCCCGACTTCGACTATGAGGCTCTTCACGATGCATGGTCAAGCCAGCACACGGCATTGCAAGTCTCTGCAGTGTCCAGCTACGTGAATTCACCGCGCCACAATGATGCGGCGGTCATTCAACCTCTTGTTTAATGGCGGTCAACAGTGAGTCGACAGCCGGCAAAATGAGCTGATAGACTTCTTCGAACCGCCCATTTTCATAGGGATCGGGGACATCTCGGCCAATGTGACGATTGGGATGATAGTCGAGCAGCCGACGGATATGAGTCGATTGTTGAGAGCGATGACGGAGGTCATCGAGGTGACCTTGGTCCATTACCAAAATATAATCCCAGGTCACAATCTCGTCGACAGTAATCTGTCGCGACACCAATCCATCTGGAGAAATGCCGTGTTGCTCAAGCACTCGCTGAGTTCCAGGATGGGCCGGTTCGCCGACGTGCCAACCATCGGTTCCGGCAGAGTCCACAAATACTTGGTCAGCGAGTCCGAATTCATTCGCCCGATGGCGAAAGAGGGCTTCCGCCATCGGCGAACGACAAATGTTTCCCGTGCATACAAACAGTATCCGTATCATGATCCAGACGCCGTATCTGGTGTCGTTTGAATCGTGACGGAGGTTATGGAAAAGGGATGAATCGGATAGCTCAGCTCATTGGTCAGAGGATTAGCTTTCACTTTACCGTCTGCAATTTTGAGCACGACGTTCCAGCCCTTAACGACTCTGCCCAATTCGGTGTATTCGGCATTTTGATTCAATTGCTCGCTCTCCGCACCCGTACAGATGAAAAACTGACTGCCATTGGTGTTGTCGCTCGAGGCACTGACGGCCATGGCGACAATGCCGGGTGCATAAGGATAAGGTGGGGGCAATTCGGCATCCCAGGTGTACCCAGGACCTCCAGTACCGTTATTCAGCGGATCACCGGTTTGGATCACAAAACTTTTCAGCACCCGAAAAAATTTGTTGCCAACAAAGAAATGCTGATTAGCCAAAAATACAAAATTGTTGACAGCCACCGGATCTTGATGATTAAAAAGATCCATCACGAACGTTCCAGCTGTTGTGTGTACGGTGGCTTGATAGTCATCTTTTTGGTTGAGTGTCATGGCCGGTGGTGACTTCCAGCGCAATACCTTTGGAGCGCTGGAGGGATTAGGTTTGGTGTGAGTGCCTTGAGCGGATGGGGTTTTGGATACTCCACAACCGGCCACTGCCAAGGCGAGTGCTCCCACGATGACGATCCGATGCAGTTTCAGAAAGGGTCCCTCCTTCAGTGATAAGCCACTGTCGGTACCAATACGACCGGACACCGGCGTGTAACCTACAAATTGACGAATAGCCTCAGGGATTTGCAGCCGAGGGCCACATAGGCTTACCTATTTTACTGAATTTGCGCGCTCAGGTCGAGAGTAACGGCGTAGGCTGGTGCGATGGACACTTATTCCGAGGATGAGAAAAATTAACGATACCGCGCCTACGTCACGCATGCCGTGAGCACGGAAAGCGAGACTGCCAATACCGGATCCGAGAGCTCCTCCTATGAAATAGAACACCATATAAATGGTATTCGATCGCGACCGAGCCTCCGGTAAGAGCGCATAGATCCGCGTTTGATTGGAAATCTGAGCTCCATTGGTAGCCAAGTCGAGAAGCACCACCGTGAATAGGATGATACCCAATAACTGACTGAGCAGTCCTATTAACACAAAGACGATCACCGCTAATCCGAATGCAAAAGTCACGGCTAGGCGGGGATCCCGCCGATCGGCCGAACGGCCAGCGATAGGCGCAATGAGGGCGCCTGCCACACCCGCCAAGCCGAAAAGTCCGATAGTCGTGGAGGGGTAGTGATAGGGCGCTTGCGCTAAACGAAATGTCAAGGTAGTCCAATAAGCGGAAAAGGCTGCAAAAAAACTGGCTCCGGTGAGGGAAACGCGCAGCAGTTCAGGCTCCTGACGCATCAGAGGAATCAGCGATTTCAGCACATCGCCTAGCGATCGGACGGATCGCTGGGGTTGATATTTAGGGAGAACCCAAGGACTCAGAAGGGCCGCTATCAACATCAAGGCGGCAGCGACCAGAAACATAGTGCGCCAGCCAAATGCGCCGCCTACAAAACCTGACAACGTGCGGGCTAGCAGCACACCGACTAAGAGACCGGACATGATGATGCCGACCACGCGGCCTCGATGGGCATTGTCGGACAAGTCGGCCGCCAGCGGGACTAATACCTGAGGGACCACAGAGACCATTCCAGTAATGAAGCTGGCTAATTCGAGCCACCATAGGGTTTGAGCAACACTGACCAGAAGCAGTGCTGCCACACAGGCAAGCAATAATTGTACAACCAGGCGGCGCCTTTCACGGAAGTCGCCAAGAGGCACAAAGACTAATAGTCCGGCCGCATAACCCGCTTGAGTGAGCATGGTCACCCAGCCCAGCGCCGCATGGGGCTTATGAAAGGTCCGAGCCATGAGGTTTAAAAGCGGCTGGTTATAATAAATATTGGCCACCGTAACCCCTGTGATGACGGCCATGACCAGCAACTGGCTGGAACGCAGTCGTGGACGCGAGTTGGAATCGGACACAATGTATCACCGATTACTATGGTACCAGATTTAGGGAGACCACGGAGTCCGCTTGGGAGGGCGCGCGGGCAGTCCTTTGAGGAGTCGGCTTAACACGACTTCGGTATGAGGATAGTGTTTTTCGAGCCACAAAAATGCCTGTCCCACATGCAGCCCGTCTTGGGAAAGCCCCCAGCGCAGGACAAAAACGTGCTTCGGATCGGTGATGCCCAATTCTCGTGCACCTTTTAAAGGAGGATAGCGAAAAACCTCTCCGGGATGCACGCTAATGGCGGGAAGTGAATCGTCAATCAAACATCGAGTCAGCGTGACGCCGTCACTCATGGTGGCAGTTGACAAATCAGTTGTGCGAAAGTCGACGTCTATGAAGTGCACCATTGATAAGTCTACCGACAGTTTTTCGGGAGCGATTGAGCGTACCATTAAGGTATAGGAGAGGCGGAATTTTGATGAGTGGGTCATCTCTTTGAGCCGCATGACATAAGTGCTGAAATCATTGCCGCGGTTTTGAGCAATGGCACTGACGTCAAGTGTTGCCATCAGTAGGCTACCGTTCACGATGATCTGATCCTCGGGTATAATCAGGGGCAACTCCTCAAACCCCTCCACAGTCATATTCAGGGTGATCCCGGCCATTCAGGCACCTCCTATCATCCACAGGATGGTCGTCGGAGATATTTTTATACTGCCAGCTTTGCTACACTGCTGCTATGACCCTCAATGACTATGATCGGAGCATCGGCACCGACACGAATTTTTGGAGAATTATTGTGGCCACCGGATGTGCTGGAATCGGTGATCAGATAGCGCAATTTACCTTTATATGGGCTGCGCTAATGTTTGGGCACGATGGAGGCTACGTGGCCCCCGTCATCTTAGCCTATTCGGTACCATTAGTGCTGTTTATGCTGCTGGGTGGTGCCGTTGGAGCAAAGCGCCCGATCGCGGTGATTATGCTGTCGGGGCTGGGACTGGTTGCGACATCGCTGTTGTTAGGGACCGTACTGCCAGTAAGACCAGCTACACTTATCATTTTGGCGGCCATCACGGGGGTGTTTGATGCTGTCCGCTCTCCGACGGGACAGTCATTAATTGCGCTTTCCGTGACCCCCGATCACTTATATAACGCGAATCGTATTCGTCAGGCGAGGTTTCAAGTGACGCGTTTGGCGGGACCAGTACTGGGTGGCATATTGATTAGTCACGTGGGGGTGCGTCACACATTCCTGGTCGCGTCGCTGATGTATGGTATCGGCTCGATTGGACTCATTCGCACTCGCCTGGCAAGGCCACCAGAGAGTCGCACTCGAGGTATTGACTTTGGGTCGATTGGACGTGCCTGGCGCATCATCCATGGACGGCCCGAAATGCTGTGGATGATGGGGTTCTATGGTTTTTCGAATTTTGCCTGGCTGGGCCCATTACAGGTGGGCGTTCCACGCTTGATACGGATTATTTTTCACGCCGGTCCGACGATGCTGGGGGTAGTCAATGGGGCGTTTGGTGTCGGACTTTTATTAGGTACGGTCGTTGCTGGGCAGGTTGGCCAGCATCCGCGCGCAATTCGCTATATGCTACTTTTCACGGCAGCGAGCGACGTGGTTTTGGGATTGGCCGGGTTGCAGGGGAGTAGCCTCGGAGTGGCGGCGACCTTTTTTGGATCGGGATTGCTCTTTGCCCCAGTGGGTATTTTATTTAATACCTATGTGCAGTCGCGCACGCCGTCAGACGCGATGACGGCGGTGCTCTCGTTTTCCGGTTTGACGTTACAAGGGGTCCAGCCGATCTCCGTCATGGCGAGCGGCCTTTTTGGTACCATAGATCCACGATGGTTATTCTTAGGGGCTGGCGCCATCGCGACTACCACCGATTTGCTAGGCTTTCTATTGCTAGGGCGCCTGATGTCGGGCGTATAAGTTCATGTAGAGAGGGAGAGTGAGTACCGATGAGGGCTGTGGTATTAAGAGAGTTCGGAGGGCCTGAAGTCTTGCAATTTGAAAACGTGCCTGTCCCGACCGTGGGGCCGGACGAAGTGCGCATTAAGGTGCGTGCGACCGCGCTAAATCGCGCTGATTTAGCGGAACGAGAGGGGCACTACCCTCCCCCTGGGAAGCCCCCGGAGTATCAGATACCGGGGCTGGAGTGCAGCGGGGTTGTGGAGGCGGTCGGAGAAAGAGTGATGGATTATGCGATCGGAGATGAAGTCATGGCTCTTTTGCCTGGGGGAGGCTACGCGGAGCTTGTGGTGGTGTCCGAAAGGCTGGTGATGCCGAGACCCCTACCCATATCGGTGGTGCAAGCGGCTGCGATACCAGAAGTATTCTTAACGGCTTTTGATGCCCTATACTTTCGCGGAGGTGCGCGACCAGGGGGGCGTGTGCTAGTGCATGCGGGGGCCTCGGGAGTGGGGTCTGCTGCGATTCAATTAGCTCATCAGGTGGGAATCCAAGTCGCAACCACCGTGGGCTCGCAGATGAAGCTCGAAGCGGTTAGGGCTTTCGGAGCAGACTTAGCGATTAACTATCGCTCTGAGGATTTTCTTCAGGTCGTACGAGATTGGTCAGCTGGCGTGGGAGTGGACGTGGTGCTGGACTTCATTGGAAAGGACTATTTAGCGGATAATCTCAAGGCGTTGGCCGACGATGGCACTTTGGTGTTGATTGGCGCACTGAGTGGATATCAGGCGTCTATAAATCTTGGGATAGTGCAGGCGCGCCGCCTCAAGATCCATGGAACGGCCTTACGATCGCGGCCCATTGAAAACAAGATGGCGTTGGTGCGGGCGTTCACCAAAGAAGCCTTGCCGATGATGGATAGCGGTCGAGTCAAGCCGGTCATTGATAGGACATTTTCGTTTGCGGAGATTGCAGATGCTCACCGATACATGGAGAGCAATCAAAACATCGGCAAGATTGTTATTGAAGTTTCGGGCCGATAGTGACGTGAGAAAGATGGGTAGAGACGTCTTTTAGCAGTGAGGACAACGACTGCGATTCTTTTAGACGACCACCAGCGGCGCGTGCGTGTCCGCCTCCCGAAAAGAGATCCTCCATCAACTGGGCGGCGTTTACGCGCGAGTCGCTGCGAGCGGACAGGCGGCCTTCGGGCTTGACCACGATGACTAACGCCGCTCCCTGTTCTATCAGGGTATGGGAAACGACATTCACAGGACCTTCGTCCTCAAGTGTCACACCATAGATGGGGAAAGGCAATGCTTCTTGATACCGTTCTGCCATGGCGAGATACTTTTTCACATAGGCCTTTTCTTCGCGAATCAGGTGAGCCAGCAGGTCAGCCTCCACGGGTTGAAAAGGGTTAAGTCCTTCTGAGAAACGATTCAAATACCACTCGTAGCCTAGGTGATGAAACAATCGGTTGAGATCTTGGCCGAGGTCGTGCTGAGGTTTCCAAAGATCGTAACGCTCCACCGCGAGAGCCAGTCGATGCTTGGCTGCAGTATTGCGTATCCATCCTTCGTGGAGCACGAAGTCATACATAAGGTGAGCACCAGAACGGGACTGGTCGATGGTGGCGCGGCGATCCGAACCGAGATAAAGGGCGGACTGGTGGTGGTCGAGAAGATGAGTAATTCGCGACGACCAATAGGACCAATCATCCGGTCGGAGAGAGACGTCGGCGAGATATATGGGCTTTTGGTCAGATATCTGATTTAGGCCGTCCGTGACACGATCGGGCTCCACAAATATGGGTTCTAGACCGCACGAGACACCATAGAGCGCAGCCGTGGCTCCGTCTAAGCAATCTTTATGGGTAATCAGCCAACCACGCACCACACAATCCCTCTTTCTTATGCACGAATTAGACGACAGAAGGCATTATACTCCAAATGAAAGGGGAATCCGAATTTGAGGTGAAAGAGCGCTACAGCAAGAGTTCGATACGTTGCGCGTGGATAGTACGTCCATATTGTACGCCATAAACGCGGACCTGTTGACCTGCTTTTAATCCGGTAGAAGCCGAGAAATTTGTGGTGTGATCAGTGACAACGGTCAGGAGACGTCGTCCAGAAAGGTTATCGACGGCCAGATAACGCTGTACGGTACTCACGGACCCAGCACCCGGGGTGGCCGTTCCGCCAACCAAAATGGTGACGCCAAATATAAGAGCTACTGCAAATTGACGCCGTCGACGACCCCCAGCCACCAGCATCACTCCTTTAGGCTCAAGTATTCGCGATTTCTCGAGAGAATCCTGCCCCATGTTCTCGGCGGATAATGATTAATTGTGGCCTTTGCCAGGTGTCGTCCACCTCATTACAATAGACGCTGGGGGGACTGAACCCCAAGGTAACCTAAGATGCGGTGATGCCACATGAGTCGGAGGCTGTCGGAATTGAAAACGTTGACAAACATTTTTGAAGTCGTGGGTGATACGCCGCTAGTGCGTTTAAACCGGATTGGCGGTTCCGAGCGAGAGCGGGTCTTGGTAAAGCTTGAATCCTTGAATCCGGGTGGTTCGATTAAGGATCGGGTGGGTATGGAACTGATACGAGCAGCTGAGAGAGAGGGACGGCTTTCACCAGGGGGCACGGTGGTAGAGGCCACGGCGGGTAATACCGGGATAGCACTCGCTATGGCAGCAGCTGTGTTGGGTTATCGGAGCATTTTTGTGGTGCCAGACAAAATGAGCGCCGACAAGATTGCCATTATGCGCGCCTATGGAGCAGAGGTGCGGATTGTGCAAGATGCACCACGAGAGGATCCGGACAACTATCAGGAGGTGGCCAAGCAAATTGCCCGTGATACCCGAGGCGCGGCCTATATGGGACAATTTGAGAATGTGGCCAATCCCCAAGTGCATTATGACACGACGGGGCCTGAAATATGGTCCGCGACCGACGGACAGGTGGCAGCCGTGGTGGCCGGAATAGGGACGGGCGGAACCATTTCAGGCATCGGACGATTTCTCAAAGAGAAAAATCCCCGAATCCAGGTGATCGCCGCCGATCCTGTCGGCTCGATATTTACGGGACCGGTCGCGCCCTTTGCCATTGAAGGGATGGGCGAGGATTACTATCCTGACACCTTGGACAGCTCTGTTGTCGACCGTTTTGTTGCAGTGAACGATGACGATGCCTTTCATATGAGTCGCGAAATGGCGAGACAGGAGGGAATTTTGGTTGGAGGATCATCGGGGGCGATTCTAACAGTAGCGCTCCGTGAGGCCTCACGGGTGGAGGAGGACGGCTATGTAGTCGCCCTGATGCCAGATACCGGCCGTAATTATCTCGCTAACATTTTTCGGGAATCCTCATCATGATGGACGGATCAGGGCGGACGGGGTGATCTAAAGGTGCCAAGAGAGCTTCGCCTTGGCATTGAAATAGCCAACAACAAGAAAAAATTTCTTTCCGGTCTTGCGTGAAAGAGAAGTATTAGTGATAGCATTTTAGCTGGGAGCCTTTAGTAGCGGATGAGCTCAGGGAATGCTCATTTGGAAGGTGGAAGAGGGTAATAGGGAGAATGCTGAGGCAAATGGTTGCCAGTGATTTTCGCTAAATTCTATGCAGCGTTTAAAGACTCACTTGAGACTGCCTGAATGCACTTTTCGAATAGAGGCAAAGCGTCAGTGACATTGTCCTCGAAAGCCCTATCACAAGTCTCACAAAGCAGTGTTCCGTCATCTGGAAGGACTGAGAAAATGACATGGCCACGATATTAAACTGGTTTAAAGGAAAATCGCAGCCCAAAGTAGAGAAGGTGCCGATTGACATCACGGTGGAAGAACTGCGCGCCGTGCAGCAGGAGAAAGTGATGTGTTACATGGTGGATTTGCGCGACCAGGCGCAATTCCGGTCCGGGCACATCAAAGGATCTCACCTTCTGCCGTATGCTGAACTAAACCGCCGCATGCATGAACTACCCGATGAGGGTCTTATTGTGACCGTGGATAGTTCTCCTCGGCGCGGAAGGCAGGCGGCCAAATTATTGCGGTCGTATACTTACGATGCCAGGAACTTGAAAGGAGGCGTTGGCGCATGGACAGAGAAATTGGTGAAATGAAAACAGATTTAATCGAAATTTATATTGTGCGAGGAATTGGGACTTTAGCTTTGGTGGGGGCGGCGATTTTTTTGATTATGGCAATCCATTCTATCGCCATCTACTTAGCGGCGGCCGGCGTGGCCTTTTGGATCTCAAGCTTAGGCTGGAAGCGTCGCTATGAGAATGTGATAGATGTTGTGCCCGAGGGGTATCGCCCCACAGGAGAAGTCTACGTGAACCCTGGGGCGGGGCACGACGTAGCCGTATATTTTAAGGGAATTCGCCGTATTTATGTTAGGCAGGATTCATAGCACCTTGCCATAGATGAAAAGCCAAGTGTGCTGGGGGCACATTGCCAATAATGGGGGTGTGGCCTGGCATTATTAGGGTTGGTGTAGAGGTGATCGTATGTTGGCGTCCAAGATCAGGAAATTGGTCCGCCTGAATAATGCGGAATCGGAGATGGTCGTTCACATGGGCCATGGTGATCACTAAGTGGGCCATGCGAGCGCACGGGGCACAGGTCGGAGATACAAAAAGGTCAGACCTGAGAGGTCGGGTGATGCTTTTGATGACGGCTTGCACTGATGTGTCCAGGGGGTCTAGGCCGCTATCAATTCCCGACTGAGATTCCATAGCCATGATTAAGGTCTCCAACTCGTAGCCGCTGGGAGTTCCGAGAAATTCGACCGGGCTGGTCTCGTCCCCTCGCATGATGCTTATGGATAACTGAGAGGTGCTGGCGGTTACATAATCTATGATGATGCGAGTCTGTTGAATTTGCAGGGTATCGAGAAGATCCCGAGTGGCAACGACATGCGGATGATTGAGATCCGCACTTGTAATCTGAAGATGTATTGATGGGGACACCGCGGATAGTCGGTTTTGCAATTCTTCTAGCTTTGTCATGGTTATATCTTCCTCTCCTCCGCTTCCGTGCCGTGGTCTCCGTGGAAAGATTCGCACCACGCTTCACTGAGATGGTTATCGGGGTGATAAACCACGACATATAAATCGGGCCGTGAGGGAATGTCGACGGTTTCAATGTGAAACTGCAACGGAGGCTCGTCGGCGCGGGAAATGGTAATGGGTTCGGCGAGCCGAGTCGCCACTGGTTGACTGGGAATATGAAATTGACTTTGCAAGGATTCCCATGATAGTCCCAGCAACGTTTCCAAGGTGGTACGTAAATTGATATTCCATGGTTCTAGGTAAAAAGGCTCCCAGTCCCAAAATAACCGGTTCAATACCCGTTCGGCGGAGTCGGCCGGATAGGCGGTACGAAATTTACCTTCAGGATAGAAATACTGCCACAACCAATTGGTGGTAATATCACCAATCCGCGTAACATCCAGGTCAAAGAGGGTGTGCATAGGTCGATTTTGCAAGCGGATGTACCGACCAATGTCCACGACAGCCACGGGCCATGGGTTATAATACCTCACAATTTGCTCGATGTGGTCGGGAAGCGGCAAGAGCGGTTCGAGATGCGGACGGTACCCAAAGGCATGCAGCCACTGATTCAATTCGCCGGTCATGAGTGGGGTTTCTAATATTTCTCCAAGGCGAATCAGCAGATAGCGATCAATAAAAGCAATATCGCCGTGCTCGAGCCGTGACAAGTGTTTTTGCGAGAGGGGAATACAGGCTGCGGTTTTCGATTGTGACCATCCCTTGGCCGCGCGCAGTTCGCGAAGGCGAGCTCCAAATATTGTGCGGTACGACACAGTATCACTCCGTCTATCATCTCAAGATCATGACGCTATACTTATTAGAGTACAGTGACTGCGGGAAGATGTCATCCAAAAAAATGGATGGCGGCGCGTCCGCCGCCATCGTTGCCGACCTTGGGAGTGGCAAGGTGACGATCCATCCTATGATAAATCCCATAAAATGCCGCGTTGAAGTGGCCCTTTCCTTGAGTTCCATTCGGTCATGCATAAGGGCGGGTCAGATGGGTGACGTTTTAGAGGGAGGGATGACGATGCTGCTCCTTTGGGCGATGAGTCTGTGGGGTGCTGCCATTGTGCTCATGGCTACCGGGTATGGAGCCCGCGAATTTAAAAAATACGGACTAGAGTCCTTAACGTTGATTGCGATGGCGTCGATGGTCTGGGTTTTAGGATGGTGGACCGCATCGACTGGGTTATCGGGAATCCGCATCAATCTAGGACTGTTGTTGCTCTTCACCTTCGCACTGGGACTGAACGTCTTCTGCGGAAACTTGCGCTGGTGGTATACTACTTTGTTATTGGCCGTCTTGGGCGCCATTATTCGACTTTATGCGCCGGTTGCCACCCATCAAGCCGAGGTGATGCCGGTGGCAACTATCGAGGCGGTGGGCCTCGGAATGGCCGCAGCTATCGGACTGGGTGAAGCCTTCCCTGGGGCCGTTGTCGCTTCAAGCGCCGAGGGTGTGACGGCTTTGATCATAGCCGGCTATCATCCGTTAAAACATGACTTGGGGCGTTACGATATTGCCATGCTAATAATTTGTGCCTTGAGCGCTTGGGTGGTTGGCTGGGCATTCTTTTCCATTAAGCGCCGCTTTCAGCGCTTTGCTTGACCAATAGCGCACCAGCCTTCATAATTTCCCAATAGACTAGTTAGGTAGGTGGCATTGTGGCAGTGGTGGCTTTGGTGGGGCGGCCGAATGTGGGGAAGTCGGCACTTTTTAATCGCTTGACAGTAACCCGGCGCGCGATTGTAGAGGATTTCGAAGGCGTCACCCGTGATCGGCTCTATGAGGCGACAGATTGGAATGGAGTACCCTTTACCGTAATTGACACTGGTGGTATCTGGGAGGATCAAGAAGAGTCTCTTTTAACGATGACTCGGGCGCAAACGGAGCTCGCCATTGGAGAAGCTGACGTATTGGTGTTGGTCGTAGATGGGATGGCGGGGATGACCACCGCTGATGATGATGTGGCACGCTTGTTACGGCATACCAAAAAACCGGTATTGGTTGCGGTGAACAAGACGGAGAGCAAATATGCGGATGTGACCTCTTTTTACAATCTTGGTTTGGGACAACCTTACGCCGTATCGGCAATGCATGGTGAAGGCATAGGGGACCTGCTGGATGCAATCGTCGAACACCTGCCGAAAGAAGAGGACTTGTCTGATGATGAAGACACCAGTGCTCCTATTCGGGTGGCCCTAGCGGGGCGGCCTAATGTCGGTAAATCCTCGCTACTCAATTGGTTCTCCGGAGAAGAACGGACCTTGGTGACCCCGATTGCGGGAACGACCCGTGATGTCGTGGATACGTTAATCCAACATCATGATCGGCAATATCTCTTTCTTGATACCGCGGGTCTGCGGCGCCCCAATCGCATCGAGGAGAAATTAGAGGCGAAAACGGTACAACGGTCATTAGAGGCCATTCGCAATGCGGAAGTGGTGCTTTTAGTGCTGAATGCCCAAGAGGGGATTTCTGGTCAAGACCAACGTATTGCGGGACAAATTGAAAACAATAAAAAGGCGACTGTCATCTTGCTCAACAAAGGGGATCTGGTGAAGGGAACAACTATTCCATTGCAAGAGCGAATTCGCGAGCAATTAAAGTTTTTACCTTACGCCACCGTCCTTCCGATTTCCGCTTTTACGCAGTGGCGCTTAGATGAAATTTGGCCTGCCATTGACGAAGCGTATGCGTCCTATACCATGCGTATTACTACGCATCAAATTAACCGTGTCATCGATATGGCTGTGCATCTTAATCCTCCGCCTAGCCATAAGGGGCGACAATTGAAAGTCTACTATGCGACCCAGGTTTCTATTCGCCCGCCGCATTTCGTCCTATTTGTGAATGACCCTGAACTGTTGCATTTTAGTTATGAGCGGTATCTTGAGCACCGTGTGCGTGAGGCATTTGGTTTCCACGGGAGCCCTATCCGTATTACGCTACGTGCCCGGACCCGTACCGAACGCACACCATCTCAAAAGGGGCCCGCGTAGGGTCCCCTCTCTTACCAAAGAAGAGACGCTGTGCTTATTGTTTGATGGCTTCAAGTTCCAAGTGAACATAGACGTGATTGCCCACCATCACTCCGCCTTTTTCAAGCACCTGATTCCAATTGACGTTGAAGTCCTTGCGGTTGATGCGCGTCGTATCCTCAAAACCTGCCCGGGTACCGCCCCGTGGATCTGTGCTTACACCAAGAAATTCTCCTTTGACAGACATATCTTTAGTGACGCCGCGTAGGGTGACTGGTCCATGGGCGGTATATGTTGTGTCATCCATAGGCTCTAGACGGGTAGTGTGACATCACATGGTCGGAAACGACGCTTATATCAAAAACGTCCCTCGTTTGCAAATGATTATTGCGCTCCGGTCGACCCGTTTGTACGCTCTCCATTTGCACGGTGACTTCGGCTTGCGCGCTCATTAAGTCGGCGGGGTCGGCAATGATGTTTGCTGCAGAGTGGGTGAAACTTCCACGAACCTTAGATACCACGTGTCTGACGGTACTTCTGTCGTAGAATGGGCTGCATCGAAAATCCAGGTTCCCTGATTCTCTGACATGATTAAGCGACTCCTTGCATCACTTAACTAGGGAGACATTCTCCATAAATGATCGATTACTGGGTTGTACTATAGAATATGAACTTACTTTAGGAACGATTTATATAGTGTGCGCAAATTTGCTTGCCAAAGGTTGGCATTATCGGCCCCGCAATTTCATATCTTGCTACTGTCATTCATAGGGTGATCCCGGGACAGGCGAGGACCGGCGCCAACCCTGGTAGACGAGGGAGGGAACCGACAGGATGGAGAAGTTTGATTTGTTTAAGGATTTGGCCGAGCGAACCGGAGGAGATGTATATATTGGGGTCGTAGGACCGGTCCGTACCGGCAAGTCCACGTTCATTAAGCGCTTTATGGAGCGCATGATCCTTCCGGCCATTGACGATCCGAATGAGCGGGAACGCGCTGTGGATTCGCTGCCACAAAGTGGAACGGGGCGGACCATTATGACCACCGAGCCGAAGTTTATACCAGACGATGGCGTAGAAATCGCGCTTAATGACGCGATCTCATTTCGCGCCCGTCTAGTGGACTGTGTAGGGTACGGTGTGGATGGTGCCTTGGGATATACCGAGGATGAGGGAGAGCGCATGGTTCACACGCCCTGGTCCGATGACCCGATGCCGTTTGAAGAAGCCGCCGAAATTGGGACTCGCAAGGTGATCCAAGACCACTCCACGATTGGCGTGGTGGTCACCACGGACGGATCGTTTGGTGATCTCCCTCGGCCAGCATATGCCGATGCCGAGGAACGAGTCGTGGCGGAATTGAAGGAGTTGGAGAAGCCCTTTGTGGTTGTGCTCAATACCGCCTATCCAGCGGCGGAGGAAACCCTGCTGTTGGCGGAGGAGCTCAGTACGAGCTACGATGTCCCGGTTCTGCCGCTAAACTGTCAAGAGTTACGGCAGGAAGATATCGTGCAGTTGATGGAGCAAGTGCTGTACGAATTTCCGGTGAGTGAGATCAATTTTCAACTGGTTGACTGGGTCGAGGCATTACCCACGACCCATTGGCTGCGTCGCCAGGTTGATCTGGCCACGGAGGAAGAACGCATGAATATTCATCGTCTACGCGACGTAGGAAGCGCTGTGGACACACTTTCCAGCTTTGACTTTATGCAAGATGTTCATTTAGCCCACATGGACCTTGGTACGGGTCAGGCAGAAATTCTGCTGGCTGCCAAAGATGACCTTTATTATCGTGTATTAGGCGAACTGGCGGACCGTCACGTCGCCACTCGGGGGGATGTAGTAAAGCTATGGCGTGAGTATGTGGTCGCTCAGCGTGAATGGGATAAGGTCGAAGAGGCGGTGCAAGAGGTCCGAGCGACAGGATATGGTATGGTGGCACCGACGCTGGACGAACTCAACCTGGCGGAGCCAGAACCGATTCGTCGAGGAGCCCAATTCGGGGTGCGACTAAAGGCGACAGCTCCTTCGATTCACATGATTCGCGCGGATATTGAAACCGAAATTACCCCGATCATTGGTACTGAGCGCCAAGCTGATGAGTTAGTGCAATACCTCATGGAGCAGTTCGAAGATGACCCAAAGCGACTTTGGGAAACCAACTTGTTTGGAAAATCCCTCCATGATCTGGTCCGTGAAAGTATTCAGTCGAAGCTCTTTAAAATGCCCGACAATGCACAGGAAAAGTTACAGGAAACGCTTACTCGCATCATCAATGAAGGGTCGGGCGGGCTCATTTGCATCATTATCTAGCGTAGAGAACGGAAGAACGCCCGGGGTCATATGCCCCGGGCGTTCTTGGCTGCATAAAAGCTAGTTATATGAAATCCGCGGGTCGACCAATCCATACAACAGGTCCGCGACCAAGTTTCCTAGGATAGTAATCGTCCCTAAGAAGACAATGACGGCTAAAAGCACGGGATAGTCGCGATCATTAGCGGCATTCCAATACAAAAGACCCATCCCTGGATAATTGAAGATTTCTTCCAACACCAAAGCTCCTCCAAAGAGAGCTGGTATGGAAAGGCCGAAAAGGGTAATCAAGGGGAGCACCGAATTGCGTAACGTGTGCACAAAGAGCACGCGAAATTCTCCCGCGCCTTTCGAGCGTGCGGTGCGGACATAGTCTTGCACCAGGGTTTCGCGCATGGACGAGCGCATATATCGCGCCCAGCCTGCGACGGTGCCAATCATCAGCG
Organism: Sulfobacillus sp. TH-112; assembly: GCF_057473405.1. Lineage (NCBI taxonomy): Bacteria > Bacillati > Bacillota > Clostridia > Eubacteriales > Clostridiales Family XVII. Incertae Sedis > Sulfobacillus > Sulfobacillus sp. TH-112. The sequence continues at coordinate 4,010 of NZ_JBYCKN010000037.1, read as the reverse complement.
TCAGAGAAGGCAGCACTAAATGGTACACGTACGACCAGAATCCAGGATCCGGATTTGCCGGATTGGTGATGCCGCCAGAGGGAAACCATCCGAGAGTAATAGCGAACAGTTCAATCACCAAAATACCCAACCAGAATGTCGGCATCGCATAGAAGAAATATGTCACGACGGTCAGTGTCTGGTCGAGCCAACTGTCGGCGTAATAAGCCTGTAATGTGCCCAACAAAATGGCGAACAAGTGTGCGAACATGACAGCCATTGCGACTAAGACTAGAGTATGCGGTAAAGCTGCCCAAATGAGGCTGAACACGGGCTTCTCGTATACATAAGAGTATTCGAAGTTGCCGTGAAGTGCATTCCATAGCCATATTAGATACTGGACCACAAGTGGCTTATTAAGCCCCAAGTTCTTCGTCAGGATGGCGGCACGATATGCGGTATAACGTTGCCCCAAGAGGAGTCGCACAGGATTGCCTGGCACAATGTGCAATAGGACAAAACTCACAATACTGACGCCCAAAAGGCTGGGAATTGCTTCAAGGATACGGCGAATAACATATCGACCCATCTGTGCACCTCCTACATCATACGGGGGTCAAACGCTTGGCGTAGACCGTCACCGACGAAGTTAATGGAAAGTTCAGCTAATAGAATGGCAAGACCAGGCGGATAAATCAGCCACCAACTGTTTTGATACATATAACTCATGGCGGTTGATAAATCAGACCCCCAGTTGGGCGCCGGTGGGGGAAGTCCTAATCCCAAGAAACTCAGCGTCGCGATGGTCAAAATTGCGTCCGCTACCGAAAAGGTAGCAGCCACCAACACGGTACCTAAAAAGTTGGGAAAGAGATACTGGAGCATTATGCGCCAGGTCCCTGCGCCTACCGCATAAGCCGCCTCAACATAGGTACGGGTTTTGATACTCAGAACCTCCGCTCGCACTAGACGGGCAACACCTAACCAGGATGTAGAGGCCAAAATAATGACCATCAAAAACACATTCGGTTGAAACACCGCGTCTAAAAATAGCAAGATGAAAAGCGAGGGAATCGATAGGATAATGTCCACGATACGCATTAACACCGTATCCATCCAGCGTCCCGACATGGCGGACGTCATACCATAGAGTGTACCAAAGGCCATGGACATAATCGCAGCCGCAAACCCCACAATAAGCGCCGACTGTCCACCCACCATGAGACGAGAAAGTTCATTACGCCCTAATCCGTCAGTTCCTAACGGGAACTGCGCATTCGGTGGTTGAAGAATGTGAGTGAGATTGGGAGTGATAGGACTGACGCGATAGATCATCGGCCCAACAAACGATAGCAGGACCAAAAAGGCTAGACCGGCGATACCGGCAATCGTAAGTGGGTTCTTCCAAAACCTGCGCCAAACGCGTCCTTGATAATTATAGGTCACATCTTGAAGACCGGCTTCTTCTTCCACCACAGCTGGATTTTGCATCAATCCGCCTCCTTCCTTAGTAGTAATAACTGCTGTTCAGAATTGTGGACCATCAGGAAGACGGTATTCGTGAAATCAGCGTATATATGGCCTATGGCCCGTCAAAGCATTGTCCAAATTCATAAGCCAATGGTTCGACATCTCGCGCCCATAATCCTGCTAACCAGAATATTTTATCATGCTTAGGGGTGCTTTTTACCCCCCGTTTTATGGCGATTTTGGGAACTGAGAATACGCCAGTGTTGAACACCTGCAAACGGAACCCAATTGTTAGGAGAGAAGTCTGCCAGTGCTCTTGAGTGATACCAATATTCATATGGGCGGATGAGGGGAACCGAATTAGACTGGTCAAGACCAGCAGTGGCCGGGACTAACTTGAGAGTGATGACATTGCCAGACAACGGGGCGGTGGGTTGAGACAGGTCTACGGTGAGACCCGCCCGGCGCCACTGAGCAGCGAGCCGGCGGCTGAGCCGCCCGGCGGCGGGCGATGGAGGTGTGAGAAGTGATAGCGTGAGTGGCACCCCCGCTGCACTCACCCACTTTGACGTCACGTCATGATATCCTGATCGTCGCAGCGTCCCCGATAGTGAAATGGAGGGAGCGCGGGACATGAGGGAAATGCCTCCCAGGTGCGGAAAGTCGGTGGCCTGTTCAACGATAGACTTGATGAATTCAGTCTTTCCCGAGCGAACGATTAATACCCACTTCACGTCTGCGGGAGTTCTTATCACCCCATAGTTCAAATGGGGTGATAAGGCTATGGCGGTCGCCGCTAGTGTGACGTTTTTGTCCCGGATCGCTGTGCTAGGTGAATCATTCCATTGCCAGCGTAAATACTTTACCTTGGGAGCGCCTAAATCGTAATGGGGATTAGCTTCAAAGCGCATCCCCGCCTTAGTAATGTGTATTGGACGATAGGGCCCGTTACCTACAGCGTCGCGAATTTTATTGAGAAAGTCCGACTTCACCACCCGCTTGGGATTCAGCCGACCGAATAAGAAGCTCGGAAGAATCCATAACCGTCCCCGAGGAGATAGCACGGTCGATAAAAATCCGGCATCAGAATGGGACAACGTGATTTGCACTTTGGTGGCTGAGATTTCCCGAACCGAGGTGACGTCGCGTAACTCATGAGCGCGAAAGTGTCCGTTCGCTGAATTGCGATAAAATGTCAAACTCCATACCACGTTGGCTGCGGTAACCGGTCTGCCCGTCCACCACTTAGCATAGGGGTTGAGACTGCACTCATAGACGGTATCATGGTCGCTCACTGACCAACTCTTGGCCAACAGCGGGGCGATGGTGCCATTGGCGTTTAGGGTGACTAGGGTCTCATAGACCATTTGACTATAGAGATTATTGCTTAGACCAGTTTCTGTAATGGGGTTGACATTGGTGACGGGATTGGTCGCGACGGTAATGGCCGTGTTATAGACGTAGCGACTATGGGCGAGAGTGGGGGCTCCACACCCGGTGAGCATGCCTAGAAGTGCGGATGCCCACAATGCCGTAGCGATTTTTTTGATGCTTCTCATAGGCTCTCCCTGTGATTTAAATGCCGTACATGTGATGCGTGTCGCTTTCGCGGTGGACCCGGTCCTCTCTATGGTACGAGCCAGCATTGGAGGTGTCAAAGGCAAAGTTCTCTCCTCTTGGGAGAAAATTAGTCTCATGGCAGGATTTGGAGTAATCCGCACGATAATGAACAACACGAGCTTCAGGATAAACCTGAAGCTCGTGAGCCATCATGGAACTGTTGCGACGATAGCTATTTGGCAATCCACCAGTACTGGTATTGCGGCTGACTCGTGACGGGGTTGGAGTAGGTCTTGACACCGTGCACATTGTTTGCCACCACATTGATGGTACCGTAATCGTTCTGCCAGAGAACTGGAAGATCTTTGGCCGTATAGGTTTCCCATTGAAAGAGTTCTTGCAGTCCTTGTTGAGCACTAGGGGCTGGTTTCGACGTTTCGGTAATGAGGGAATTTTCTTCCGCATTGTTATAACCGAAGTTGTCTAACCCACCTGGTTGAAACACGCCATTACCACTGGGATACGAACCACCCCAGTCAATGCCTTGACCGCCAGCGGCTCCCCATTGAGCAGCGTCAGATGGTGTGGAAATCACGCCTTCGAGGGAGGCAAACGGTTCGGACTTCAATGTGACAACGACGCCGATACTCTTCCATTCGGATTGAATAAGCGCCATGTTTTCATCAGTTGAGGTGGAGCCGCCCGAATATAGCAGAGTGAAGTCCAGCTTTACGCCGTTCTTGGTCATGATGCCATTTTGCTCTGTCCACCCATGCGAGGTCAGCAGTTTTTTGGCCGCCGTTGGGTTATAAGGATAGAGCGCTTTATCTAGTGCTGGAGCAAAAAATGAGGTCTTGGGCGGATTCGAGATCGGCCCATATGATGCCGGAGCAGTATCGTGATAGGAGCTTTTTGCGTTGTGCTAAAGACCGCATTCTGATTGGGGTTGAAGCTTGGGCTGAAAAACTTTACCCCAATCGTGCACGGAATCATGCGCCTTG
>NZ_JBYCKN010000036.1:0-8056 GCF_057473405.1 Sulfobacillus sp. TH-112 | reverse complement strand
GTGGGATCCGAACAGGGCGGGGTGCGCCCAGTGTTAATTTTACAAAACGATATTGGCAATCGGTATAGTCCAACCACGATTGTATGTGCTGTGACTTCGCAAGTACTGAAAGCGCGACTTCCCATTCATGTGGAGGTACGCGGCGGGGACTCAGGGTTGGACCGAGATTCTGTGATTCTGCTCGAGCAAATTCGTACCATCGACAAGCGGCGATTGCGCGAACGGATTGCTCATCTTAATGTCGAAACCATGGGACGGGTCAACCAGGCCATTATTATTAGCTTGGGATTGACAGAATTATAGTCAGGCGATACAGAGGCCTGACTTTTTGCTATGGTAAAGAGGAAGTGTGAGAAGCGGTCAGACGGAATGATATTGAGTGAAGGATAAGGAGACAAATCCTATGAGACCTTTCATTGGAATTTCAATGTCTCGCGATAATACCTTTAAAGGGTATAGCCGCGATTGGGTGAGAAGCACTTATGTAGAGGCCATTATTGATGCTGGCGGTATTCCGGTGTTGCTGGCGAACTCGGATTCTAGCCTCAAGGTGTTGCACGAATGTCATGGTCTGCTCCTCACAGGAGGAGGGGATATCGATCCAGCTCTTTTTGGTTCCGACGATGACGGTACGGATTGGGGCGGTGTATCTGCAGATCGCGACCAGAGCGAATTAGCTTTTATTAACGAAGCGAATCGATTAGATATGCCAATATTTGGGATTTGTCGAGGGCTTCAAGTGTTGACAGTCGGGTTTGGGGGCAGTTTGATTCAAGATATTCCTCGTGCAAGGCAAGACAGTCAAATTCATCATAGTCAAAGTGAGCCGCGTGAAGACGTGACGCACGTGGTGAGGATTCACTCGGGTTCAAAACTCGAAAGAATGGTACAATCGAAAGAATGTTCGGTCAATTCATTTCATCATCAAGCGATTAACCGCGTGCCGCAAGGTTGGCAAGTGTCGGCCGAAGCTCCTGACGGTATTATTGAGGCGATGGAATACCCGGGTGACCGGTTTCTTATAGGCGTTCAGTGGCATCCTGAGGATTTATGGAAATCCGAAGCTTCGTCCAAAGCGCTGTTTGCCCATTTCGTCCAGAGCGCGGAGCAATATCAGCTTCAAGGGAGGAACTATGTCGAAAATAGCCATTGAACTTTTGCGTCATGACCGGGTCGAAAGTCGGGTCAGTGCCGATGTTGCCGTAGTGGATAGCCTTGGAAATATTCGATATTGGTATGGGGATCCGGAGCGCGCGACATTTTGGCGTTCAAGTGCCAAGCCGTTTCAAGCGATGCCAATTATTGAGTCGGGCGCAGCGGATACCTTTAGTTTCGGCCCGCGCGAAGTGGCGATTACCTGTGCGTCTCATGGTGGGGAAGCGATGCATTTGGAACTGGTTCAAGATCTGTTGAACCGTATCGACGCCTCTCCTAACGATCTAAATTGTGGAATCCATCCACCCAGTCACCGCGATTCAGCACTGGCACTGGTGGCGCGTGGTGAAGAACCGAATGTGCTGCATAATAACTGTTCCGGGAAACACACCGGAATGCTGACCCTGGCACGAGCCCTTAATGCGCCTTTAGCGCATTATGAAGATCCGGCGCATCCGGTGCAAAAGGCGATTCGCCGCAACGTGGCGTACATGGCCGACGTGAACGAGACCGACCTGTATACGGGAACAGATGGCTGTGGGGTGCCGACATTCTATCTGCCGTTAACCAGGATGGCCTATAGTTATGCGCGGTTGGTGGATCCGCGAGGCTTGGAGCCCGTCAAGGCGGCATCTTCGCTGATTATTAGTGAGGCCATGCGTACGCACCCAGAACTGATTTCGGGTACAGGCCGACTAGAAGTGACGCTTGCCGAGGCAACGGATCATCGTCTGGTGGCCAAAGGAGGAGCCGAAGCGGTGTTTTGTTTGGGGATTCCTGATCGCGGACTCGGGCTCGCTGTGAAGGTTGATGACGGTAACAGCCGCGTTATTCCGACGTTGGTGGCGTCGACATTGGAACAGATGGGAATTCTTAACCTGGCCGAACGGCGGGCATTGGAACCCTTATTGAATCCAGAAATTCGCAATCACGCAGGCACCTTGGTAGGCAACATTCGTGTCGCGATGAATCTTCAGAGCGGGAGACTGGCGTAATGTGGGCGCTGATCAATGCCCGTCTCTGGGACGGACAAACAACCGATATCGAATGTGGTGGACTTCTGGTTGATGATAACGGGGTCATTGCTGCCTTGGATGCGCACTATACGCCATCTGCCGGAATCCCGACCATCGATGCTAAAGGTGCGTGGTGCCTACCGGGAATGATTGACGCTCATAGCCATGTGGGTCTTTCTACGAGTGGCGAGACATTAGGTAGTCAAGACGTCAATGAAACATCTGATCCCGTGACAGCCGATGTGCGGGCTCTTGATGGAATTAATCCTCGCGATCCAGCCATTGCTGAAGCCTTAAGAGGTGGGGTGACCGCGGCTTTTATCACGATGGGATCAGCTAACGTGATAAGTGGCATTGGTAGTGTTATTCATCTCTTTGGCAATACGGTAGATCAGATGGTGATGGTGGCGGCCGCGGGGATGAAAGTGGCGATGGGGGAAAACCCTATTCGCGTCCACGGGAGCCAACATCGACGGCCGGGATCGCGCCCAGCGGTGGCCGCGGTATTGCGTGAATGGCTCGAGAGGGCGCGGCGCTATGCGGAGGAAACACCCAGCAAACTGTCGGACTATAACCCCCGGCTGGAGGCGTTGGGCATGGTGATTCGCCGGGACATTCCCTTGCGGATTCATTCTCATCGCGCGGACGATATTTTAACTGCGCTGAGGACCATTGCGCCGTTTAATGTGCGGGCGGTGATTGACCATGGCACGGAAGCGGACTTAATTATTGATGAGTTAAAAAATTATGGGGTTCCCATTGTGACGGGGCCGTCATTTTCAGCGCGGACAAAGGCGGAATTGCGCCATAAGGGATTTTGGACTCCGGCACGATTGGCCGAGGCCGGAATGACAGTGGCTATTGCCTCTGACCATCCGGTAGTGCCCTCGGAATATTTAGCACTGTATGCGGGCGTCGCCACTCGTTATGGGATGGATCTTAACACGGCGCTAAAGGCCGTAACGAGGTTCCCGGCGGAGATTGTGGGCATTTCTGATCGCGTGGGGTCATTAAAAGTGGGCTATGAGGCCGATTTGGTGTTGTGGTCGGATAATCCTCTATTGATGGTCGGAGCAACAACTCATCACGTTTGGATTAAAGGCGACACCGTTCACCAAGCTTAATCAATCGCAAGTCAAACCCCAAGAAGACGGATGCTATGGCGTCGGTCTTCTTGGGGTTTCACAGAGATGGCACGCAGTTCTTTGTTGAAACGTGTCCTCATGTCAAACAAAATTCGGCCAGCTTACTATCATCTGGTAACCCATGCAAATAGCGCCACATACCCTATAAAAGATTCGAAAGGAGGAACTAGACTATGGGCAGTTCAGGGTATGAGGAGTGGCTTCCGTTGCTCATGGCGGGGAATAACAACCAAGATATGTTGCCGCTATTAATGATGATGATGATGGACCGTGGTCGATCCAATGAGTGCACTACCACAACGACCACCGACGACACATCGAGTGACGATTCCATTCCGACAACATTTGATGCCTACCTAACCAGCCTTGTGGGTTGTGAAGTGCAGGTAAGCGTCGCGGACGCGGTCGATAACGGAACCATTTTAAATGGGCGTCTCACCGATGTGGCTACCGATTTCATCATTGTGAAAAACATGTGGGCATCCGGTGTCGAGGTTGGCTGTCGGTCTTTTGTGGCTATTCCCATTTCCAACATTGTCGGAATTAATCGCCTGCCGCAACGGGACTTTTTCCTACCGTTCTTGGAAATGTACCGCAACGGCCAAAGGTAATCACACGTGGGGGATTATGCCCGGGCATTGCTGACTATTCCTTCGGAATAGAGAGCGATGCTCGGGTGTTTTTAACCAGAGACCTCATCGAGACCCCATCAAGGAGAGTTGACGACGAATGGATCGACCATGGGAAGGCCAGACATTGGTGCGCATAGTCCAATTTCGTGGTGGAGGCGGGCGAGGGGGGACGCGTCCGCTATTAGCCCAGTCGGACACGGGAGAAGTTTTGCACATTAAGGTGCAAGCCAATCCTCAATCCACCATGAGCCTCGTAAACGACTGGATTGGTACCAGTCTAGGACAGGCACTGAACGTGCCATGTCCGGAAGTGCGTCTAGTCGAGGTGAATCTCCGTGATTTAAAGGCACTGCCAGTTTTGCGAGGGAGACGTTGGCGGCCTGGTACACAGTTTGGCACGGTGTTTGTTCCAGAGTGCCATTCTCTTCCTCACGCCTGGAGCCTAGAGGATATGCCACAAATCTACATGGAAATCCCCCTTATTGCATTGTTTGAGATATGGTTGGACAACACCGACCTGAAGCTGTCTCATATCCTTCGCTATCAGAGCGAAGGACAATGGCAGCTTTTGGTGACAGACCATGGGTTTATCTTTCCCGGTGGCCCGCGGTGGACGCCTGATGGGCTGAAACGCTACGAGAAGGATTTGCGTCAACCGCCGGTATTGGACCTATTAGGAGCTGTTGCTCCTCAGTCATTCGGTCCGGCGTTGACCGTACTTCAAACGATCACTCGCGCTGATTTGAATAGTCTCATGGCGTCTTTACCCCGAGATTGGTCACTCTCTAAGACGCGACGCGAGAGTGTAGTCGCCTTTCTTATGAGACGACTGGACCTCATGCCGCGGCTGGCAGAACAGCTCTCCCAGCGCTGGCGGAAGATACGAGAAGCCGAGCCAAGACGGGGTGCCTAGGGGGATCATAAGAAGTTGGCCGTCACCGATTGCGACAATCGACCATAGGATATGGTGGGTCTTGGGATCCATTAAATGCCAAGGAGGGATACCCGATGTCTCGGTCATCAAATCGATGTTGTGAAGAGCGGCAGTCTTTCGACCCGTGGATGTTGTTTATGATGCAATGTCTGTGCCGGCCACGTTGTGAGCGACGGTGCCGTCATCACCACGGCTGTAGTTCAAGTTCCTAGACACGATTGTTAGGAGAGGTCTGCTGTTGGAGATTATCTTCCAGCAGTAGGCCTGATTTTTGTCACCAAGCGAAGCGGTCGGCATACCGTGTCAGGGGAGGTGCAAATGGGATGCGTATGGATATGGAACACGGAATTCCGCTGGACAATAGAAGTGGACTGGGGAGTGGAGCGACCTTGAAGGCCCGCTGGAACGACAATGTTTTGGATGAGACGGCGTCATCGTCACCCAGAGTGTCTGAGCTGTCTCGTTCTCGGCAAGAAACCGAAAATCAAGAAGTGCCCGCTCACGCGACGACAGCCGGTAGCAATTCAGCTCAAGCCGCAGAACTGCCGGCAAGAAAGGCACCTGAGACAGAGTCGCAGACTGAGGGGCGTGATGTGGTGCATGGACAGTCACGGGAAGAATCTGCGGCACAAATCCTAGATACAACTACCACCACCGTGCAGCCATCCACGGCTGAGCCTAAGTCCGTGTCTCAAGAGAAATTGGCGGTCCAGCCAAAGAATTTCAAGAGGACACCAGAGTCTCCTAAAACCCCCTTTCCTAGTCAAAAAACCTCGGATGCGGGGAGGACGCCGCCGGCGGCTGCAAAAATGGAGATGACCAATCGAAAGCACCAAAATCCGCGGGACCTCATGGCCGAATACCTCGCTCAGGCTAATCGGCTAGCACAGTCGAATAATCGCCAAGGAGCCTCCGCGCCATCCCCAGACGGGCGCCCATCTTCTTTGATTGCGGATTTGCAGCAGTTGACGCAGAAACTGGCAGCGATTGCGACTGCCTTGGAGACATTGGACCGGGTCTTGCATGAATCGCTCGATGCGATTCAGCAGAGTCAAACATTAACCAAAGAGGCACCGCCGAATGCGTTAGATCCCAGTATTCTGACAGGGAATAGTCGTCAAGAAATCTTGGAGATGATTGCCCAGCGATTAAGGAATTAGATAAGAAATCACATTAGCGCTTGTGAGGACAAATTCTGAGGAGTATGATAAAAATAAAAAGTTTCCAAAAGCAAGTTTTTCGCTGGGAAATTATGTCCTTCTGGGGGCAATGTGGTGGTCGACAACTTAGTACAGCTTCTGTCTAATACGGTGGCATTATATCCGAATATCACCGCCCAATCCTATTGGGACGGAACGGTATGGCGTGAACGTACCTATCGAGAATTATGGGATGCTATTATGGCATTGGCTCGCGGATTGCAATCGCAGGGCATAAAATCAGGCGATCGCGTGGGGATATTATCTCATACCCGTCCGGAATGGGTCATCGCAGATTTTGCGGTGTTGGCCATAGGAGCCATCACCGTTCCGATCTATCCTTCGGTGCCCCCAGACCAGGTGAGCTACATTGTAGAAGATGCAGCAATGGACTGGATTTTTGTTGAAAACCGCCAATTAGGCTCGAAAGTTCCTTTTGGGACAAAAGTCATTTTCTTTGACAAGGCCGAGACCGGAAGTCTTCAGTGGGACGAGATTGGCCAACCGGGCGATCCTCCATTACCCCTCCCATGGGAACGAGAGACGGTAGCTACTCTGGTCTATACCTCAGGTACTACGGGAATACCGAAGGGCGTCATTCTGACCCATGGTAATATTCTTTCCAATATTGAGGCCATTGCGGATTTGGGACGAGCCAATCCATCTATGGCGATAGGGCCTCAAGATGTGGTGCTGTCGTTTTTGCCGCTCTCCCATATTCTGGAGCGGATGGTGCACGCCTATTTTCTCAGTCAAGGGGCGGTATTAGCGTATGCGGAATCCGCTGACCGCCTACCGCAAAACCTTAAGGCCGTGCGGCCAACGCTGATGGTCGCGGTTCCACGGGTATTTGAGAAAATCTACGGGCAAGTATTGGACGAAGTGCGCGCTTCGTCACGCGTTAAACAGTTCGTCTTTCGGTTGGCCGTCGGCAATGGATTCAAGTGGTATGATGCGTTGGTGACGGGACGATCGTTGCCACCATATCAAAAATTCCTGCGTCAAGTCTACCAACGAATGGTGTTTTCCCAGATTCGATCGGCGGTCGGCGGGCGATTGCGTTTAGTGGTGTCTGGGGGAGCGCCCTTGAACCCTGCTATCGGAAGGTTCTTCTTTGTGGCCGGAATCCCTATTTTGGAGGGATATGGGTTAACGGAAACGTCGCCGGTGGTGGCGCTTAATTTGCTTCCCTTACCGCGTTACGGAACCGCAGGACAGCCATTGCCGAATGTTGAGGTCCGTATTGCTGAGGACGGCGAAATTCTGACGCGAGGTCCTAACGTCTCTCAAGGCTATTGGAATCGTCCAGACGACACTCAGGAGGCATTTCAAGAAGGCTGGTTCCATACAGGGGACATGGGAAATATGACGCTGGATGGGTACTTGCGCATTACAGATCGCAAGAAATATCTTCTAGTGTTGTCAACTGGCAAAAATGTGGCGCCAGCGGCGGTCGAGCAACGCCTGGTTTTGAGCCCTATGATCGACCAAGCAGTGGTGTTGGGCAATCGGCGTAAGTTCGTGTCAGCTCTTCTCTACTTGGAGCCCAATCAGGTGCGCAGATGGGCTGAGCAGGAGAAGCTGGCGACCTTTGACTGGGATGTGCTATTGAAAAGCCCGCTACTCATGCGCTACATGGAAAACGAAGTGACCCGCGTTGTCCAAGACCTCGCGGCGTTTGAACGGCCGAAAAAAATTCGCTTTTTACCGCTACCGCTGACGGAGGCAACAGGGGAATTGACCCCTTCACTCAAGGTGCGTATGCCTATCGTTGAGACAAAATATCATGATCTTATTGAGAGCATGTACGATGATGAGGAACCGGGGGACGAGCCCTCTGCTGATTCGTCTCGCGAGGGAACCGCGTGGATGCCTCGTGTGTTGTTGGGTCTAGTACTGGGCGTGGTGATTGTCATTCTCTGGCGGTTCCTGGTTCACTAACTTTCGAAGAGTGGATCGTCAGAGGAGGGCATGG
>NZ_JBYCKN010000035.1:0-4757 GCF_057473405.1 Sulfobacillus sp. TH-112 | reverse complement strand
TTCCGCTTTAGCATATATCGGGATGAGACCCATCTGCATACCACCGAGCTACGCTTGTTCACCTGTCTATCATGGGGTCTCGGATCCTTTAGAGTCGGAGGGACGCCATGCCCACCCTATTACACATCCATCCTCAATTGAGTAATACCGAACTTACCAAGCAACCGGGCCTTCTTATGCAAACATTTCATGATCTGTATGGCTATGATAGTGTTATCGCTTGTTACGCCGAGGGAGCATATCCTGACTTAGAATATGTCCCTGATGTGAAGTTGGATAAGATAGTACGCACGGGGTCCGGGCAGAGAGTAGACGTGTTTCGTTACATTGAAACGCATACAGCACCAGATATGCTGTACTTGCAAGGGATATCCGATGTGACTTTTGCTGCACTCAACACCATGAAGAGAAAAAACCCCCATACCGCCACCTTACTGAAGTTGGATGCGAATATTTGGTGGATGAACCAATTAGACCTTACCGAAGAGATGATCGCATTGCTCCAAGGCTGTACCGTTATAGGGGTGGAGAGCTGGACACTCTATGAATATCTAAATCGCAAGTGGCCTCTGGCAATTGATTATGTCCCTCACGGTTACGCGGACTTTGGGAAAGTTGCTGAACCTACCTACCAAGAGAAACGCAACGTGATCCTGACGGTGGGGAGGATTGGTAATTGGCAAAAGGGACATGGCATCTTGCTAGATGCTTTTGCTCAGGTGGCGCCGTACATGCCAGACTGGGAGTTGCGCTTGGTCGGTACCATGGAAGACCGATTTAAAAAAACCTGGGAGCGGTATTTTCGTGATCATCCGGAGTTATATTCTCGCGTACACTGGCTGGGTTTCATTCGCGACAAGGCAATTCTTGCAAAACAGTACCGTGAGGCTAAGGTGTTTTGTTTGAGTTCTCGGTTTGAGGGTGGTGCCCCCAATGTGTTAAATCAGGCGCTCCGCTTCGGGTGTTATCCGATTATAACGGCGATCGACTGTGCGGTCGAGGGGACGGGCGGTGGACGATTTGGTGACACGGTTCCCATTGACGATGTCGATGCCTTAGCAGCCAGACTTTTCGCACGGACTCAGGAAGAGCAAGTACTGCAAGAGAGTTTTTCTGACATTACCGCATATGCCAAGGATTCACTCGATTTAAGGACTATTGTTCCCAGAATCCATTACCTACTTCAACTAAATCAGCCAAAAAGAGGGCGAGGATGATGCCGTATCGAGTGATTGGAGAGGGCGGCCTTTTAGCTCTGTTTGACGAGACAACAGGGAATACACACGAAATTTTGCGGCTCGCGTCGTCTCGTTACACCAATTTTACTATGCGCAGTTCCCCGGCCCTGATGGCAGAGGTCGGTAGATTGGTTCAGAATTATTCTCACATCGAAAGCTTCATCCACCATCATATCAGTTTTCTCAGTGCGGTAGGCATGCTCGGTGTGGTCAGTCAGTACATGACCACAGGACATTATCGCAACGTGAACATCGTAGAACTTGGAAGTGGCTGGGGGGGCATAACCTATTATCTGTGGGGCATCGCGACGGCTCTCTCCCCACGAAATCATCTGGTTACGGTCGACGAATTCTCACTTAGCAGCCGCCATCTTCGTCCCGGAACGGACCCTGATGCTTCATTCTTTCATGTTACTACGCTGCTAGACTGGGCAGGTTCTCCGGATCACGTGAGGATCTGGGATGGGAACCCAGAACGGCTACTGCCATTTTTGGCTCGGAAGAGCACAGACATCGTTGTGCTGAGTCGACCAATGCTTCTTTCCGATGGGGCGATTCACCATTTGGACCGGATTCTCAAACCGGAGGGTCTCTTATGTGGTGTTGAGGGCACTGCACCCTACCAACGGGCACAAGAATGGCCAGAAACACAATGGGGGAGGGTGCATTATCGCGCCGATAGCCTCTGGTCGGCACACCATCGACATGAACCACAATCGTCACCGTTGTTTCTCGGCGAGGAGGATCAACAGCTTCTGGAATCGGTTACGCTGTTACCTCGACAACTGGAGGGACACTCTTGTCAGCAAATGGAAGAGGTGTTGCAAATAGTGCAAAAAGTGGCCGATCGAGTCCGAGATGATCTCGGGACCGGTCCTCGAGGTACACTCAAGTGGAGGACCATGGCGCTTAAATCTCGACTCATCCAGCACCGCTGCCAAGAACGTCTGCCTCATAATAGGATGGATGAGAGTAGCGTGGATGACGATTATGGAAAATGGCGAATGGCCCTTTATGAGGCAGGGTGGCTGTTAGGTTGACGGCATTCGAGATGTGGTCCATGCCGGGCCCGTGGAGGTTTCTATTGAGGACGGGGACGTTAGAATGATGTCGGTGGCAAATGCCAAAGCGTCATTCACCGTGGCAACGTCAGTTACCAGAAGAATATATGAGTCACTTATGGTCATTCCTCGTCGTTGTCGATGTCAATACCGAAAAGCACTGATAGATCCGCATCGGAAGGCTTGGGGATAGTGCGCTGACTGGGGTTTTCCGCTTTTAACCGCAGTCGTTTGCCTTCTTCCGTCACAGCCTGGTCGACAAAATCGTCAAGGTGCACATGCCGTAGCGCAAAGAAAAGCCGCGGGTCCTCATCCAGTCGTGTTCCTACACCATATAATACCGCCGAAACGTGCTTGCAGAGTTTGGCGACATCGGGACACGAGCAGTGAAGGTGAATTTCCTGCGGTGACGGGAACAGTTTTCCCGGTTCCATCAATAAGGTTTCGAGATTCTTCGGGAACACTCCAGTGATTAGGTCCTCTAACGAGGTCAAATATTCTCTCGAGCGATTGACCATGGACTGCCATGCCTTCTCACCTAACGGGTCGATGGTGACCGAGACCCGATAAGGTGTTGGTTCACTGCCTTGAACTAAGGCGCTGACGCTTCCTCTATCTATGGTTAAATCTAGCACTGCACCATGGCGGACGTAACTGCGGCCGCGTTGAATGCGATTCGCATAATCGGCATAGCATTCCAAATTGCGGTTCCAAGATTTCCCCCACCAGGTTGACGCCAATTGTCGCCCCCGGATAGTGACGGGGCGAATGTGAGGATGAGTGATTCTCAGCTGCGCTATGGCTTCTTCCGCCTGTGCGCGTCGTTCACTGACCGAAACATAGGCTGGAAACCCATCATGACGAGAACGGTAGTCCATCGGTATCTCTCACCTCCAACCGGAATAGATTCATCAGCGTCTGGTTGTCCAAATCGCCAATCCAAGTTTCTTGCATTGTCGGGACAATGCTTTGCGATAGTTGACTTTTCTCTCGCATCATCATGTCAATTTTCTCTTCAATTGTACCTTCAGTCATAAATTTATGCACGAGCACCGTCTTCGTTTGGCCGATGCGAAAAGCCCGATCCGTGGCCTGATTTTCTACCGCAGGGTTCCACCAACGGTCAAAGTGAATCACGTGATTCGCTTGGGTCAGATTCAGTCCCACACCGCCCGCTTTGAGAGAGAGTACCATGTAGGGGATATCGTCGGAACTTTGAAAGGCGTCCACCATTATACTGCGCTGCTTCACTGGAGTTTGTCCATGGAGAATAAGTCCTGGAGAAAAGAACACCGACTCAAGAAAATTGGCGAGCGGCTTGGTCAGTTCGCGAAACTGTGTGAACACCAACACGCGTTCGTGACGGTCTCGAATGGTCTCGGCAATCTCTCGGAGTCTGGCAAACTTTCCACTCTCTTGGGGGGTATAGAGGGACTGGCCAAGGTATTGATCGGGGTGATTGCAGATCTGTTTTAATTTCATGAGCGAGGATAAAATGAGGCCTCTACGCTCAGATCCTTCCAGCAGTTCCAGCTTGCGTTCGACCTCTCGAACTACCTCTAAATATAGGGCAGTTTGCGAACGGCTGAGGCGTGCTCGTGCCATCATTTCAATTTTGTCCGGCAAATCGGCAATGACCGCTTTATCGGTCTTTAATCGCCGGAGAATGAAGGGGCTGACAATCCTTCTCAAGGGAGCATACCCTTCAGGGTGATCGCGCAGCGCCTTGGTAAATTGTGTGAACTCTTGGGTCGTCCCCAAAAGACCTTGGTTGAGATAATCGAACAACGACCAGAGGTCGCCCAAGCGATTTTCTACGGGGGTGCCGGTTAGAGCGATGCGAAATCGGGCGGTTAAATTCTTGGCAGCGCGAGCTTGTTTGGTGGTGGGATTTTTAATGACCTGAGCTTCATCCAAGATGACAGCGTCCCAGGTATCCTGATGCATCCACTCCACCCGCGACAACATCGCATAGGTCGTGAGAATGACTTCAGCCGTGTGTTGGGTCGCGCTTTGCGAGAGGCCCGGCATGGATGGATGCTCAACATAGGTGGTAAAGAACGGAGTAAATTTTGTTATCTCTTCTACCCAATTCCCCAATAACGTGGCGGGAACCACCAAAAGCGACCGTAGGGGCTGTTCTTGCTTCAGAGCCGTTAAAAATGCCAGGACCTGCAAGGTTTTACCGAGTCCCATATCATCGGCTAAGAGTGCGCCTAGTCCCAATTGATACATCTGCCATAGCCAGGCAACGCCGCGGACTTGATAATGGCGCAACTGAGCGTTAACCGATGTCGCATAGCTAGGGACGTCTTGGCGGCGGACGTGTTCGCCGAAGTGGTCCATGGTCTGTCGCAACCAATCGCCGTGCGATACTTGGGCAAGCGCGAAGCTCTCGCCTGTGCTGCTGTCTTTTCCCTGGTATAACTCAAAGCGCATGGCATCTAATAGCGTCATC
>NZ_JBYCKN010000034.1:0-24925 GCF_057473405.1 Sulfobacillus sp. TH-112 | reverse complement strand
GGTGAATGGGTGGCGGATTTTGCCGCCGGATCGGGGACGCTGGGTGTCGCGGCCAAGGCCCTAGGACGTCAGGCTTGGTTAGGCGACGTCAATGCAGAGGCAGTAGCCCTCATTCAGCAACGATTGTAAGGACAGGTCCTAAAGACAATAAACAGAGGCCGCAGGATTTTCCTACGGCCTCCTGCGGGCTATCCGTGAATAAATTGCTCAATTTCGGACTCGGGTCGAAACCCGATGAGGCGTCCGGTTTCGGTTCCATTTTGAATGCGAACCATTGCAGGAATGCCTTGAATTTCCCACTGTTGGGCAATTTCAGGATTTTCGTCGGTGTCGACTTTGACAAATAGTGTTTTGTCATCTAGCCGTTCGGCCACCTTGTCAGCGACTGGACCCAGTCGTCGACAGTGCGGTCACCACGGGGCGGAGAACAAAACGACTAGGGTTTGATGATGGTCCGTGGCGCTTTGCATAAGGCTCGACCATTCGTTGGTGCTCACTTCGCGCATAATACCCCTCCTTGATAAGCTTCATTATACCGTCTTCGCACGTCTATCTTGGTATATTGTGTCGCCTAATAATAGACTCTATTCGATGGGTGATACAGTGATGGTGAAATTGCGACGCGTACTCATTCCACTCCTCGCGCTAGCCATTCTCCTGGTTGTGGTGATGGTGATTGAACTGTGGCCTACTCCGCTCTCGACCGGACAAATGAAAGGAATGACTGAGGCCGCCTATGCAAGAAATGTGCTTATCGGACCTAGTGTGCTTGGGCAGTTACCGCGACTGAAGCATGATGGAGTCAACGCGTTGTCCATTCAGATTGGTTGGTATCAAAATACGGATAGTTCGACACACATTTTTCCTGACGCAACCGAGACACCTACGGATGCTAGTGTTACCGCGCTCATTCGTGCGGCGCACCGCGATGGGATGCGGGTGTTTCTCGACCCCTTCATTAACGCCAATCACGGGAATGCTTGGCAAGCGGTGTTTAGCCCTCGTTCTACACCAGCGTGGTTTTCTAGCTATGATCAGTACTTGGCTCATTATGCGAAATTAGCTCAAGACGACCACGTTCAGTTGTTTGCTATTGGGGACGAGTTTGACAGCATGGATGCCGTCCCCGATCTAAAACCTGATTGGATCCATGCGATTCACATTGTCCGTCAGTACTATCACGGGCCGGTCACCTATTGCGCGGATTATACCCATTATTCAAAGGTTACGTTTTGGCATAGCCTCAATGCAGTCGGCATTGACGCTTATTTCTCTCTCTCCAATAGCAATACGCCGTCATTAGCGGCGTTAGAGAATTCATGGACCAAAATTGGCAATCAAATCGAATCCTTTCGCCGCGAGGAGCATCTGACCCGGATTCCGTTTGATATTACGGAGTTGGGATATTGTTCGGCTAGGGGGGCGGCCATTAATCCCGGCACCTGGACGCCGCGATTGCCGGTCGATCTCTCCATTCAGAAAACACTTTATGAAGCGACTTTGGCTACGATTTATCGGCGTCCCTGGATGAGTGGTCTTTTTTGGTTTTGGTGGGCCAATGCGTCAAACCCTCACTGGAAAGGAGGGCCACATGATAACGGGTATACCCCTCGGGGGAAGCCGGCAGAACAAGTATTACGAAATAATTTTGCCTAAGTTACAGGGTTTGACGTCGTGGCCTGGCTTATGAATCTAGAGCGAAGATTTTGGAGCCCGACTGCGTCAACGGATCTCCTTAAAAAGATGATGCGCCATCGGTCCAATGGGGACAGGGTGGTGCCTTGCCCGCAGTCTTCTTGCTAAATGGGCTACGGTACAGAGCATGGCAAAGGCATGGGTGGCGGTTGGATCGATGGATTGACATATATAGCATCCCATGCTAAAATTCTTGCGCATGACTGGGAGGTAAACAACATGCGCACCATTATAACGTTGGCGTGTGGTGACTGCAAACGGCGGAACTACACGACCACTAAAAACAAGAAGAATGACCCGAATCGGATGGAGCGGCGCAAGTATTGCCGATGGTGTCGAACTCACACCGTGCATCGGGAAACGCGGTAATGCCTAACCTGGGCGGAAATGGGGAAAATGATGGAAGCTAAAGGCGGTGCAATGGCCACCTCTGGTCAACCGATGAAGTATCTCCGTGAAGTCCGATCAGAGTTGAAAAAGGTGATTTGGCCGACCCCCAAGCAAACGGTGTCGTACACAGGATTTGTTGTCGTGTTCACTCTGGTGGTTGTAGCCATCATTAGCCTTTTGGACACGATATTTAATTTTGGTCTACACCAATATCTCCGCTAGGTTATCGGCTCGCGTGAGGGCGTTTCGTCGTCCTATAGCTATGTTCGGTGAAAGATTGGGGAGAGGCACGGAAGGCGGCAGCGATCGTGCAAAAAGACTGGTTTGTGATTCACACTTACTCGGGATACGAAAATAAAGTTAAAGCGAATCTCGAGCGCCGTGTCGAATCCATGGGTATGGAGGATAAGATCTTCCGCATTATGGTACCCATGGAGGAAGAGTTAGAAGTTAAAGATGGTAAAAAGAAACTCGTAAAGAAAAAGGTGTTTCCAGGCTACGTACTGGTGGAGATGTTGATGACAGACGACTCCTGGTATGTGGTGAGGAATACACCCGGAGTTACGGGATTTGTCGGATCGGGTTCCAAGCCGATTCCGCTTCTTGACCATGAGGTACACACCATTCTGGGTCGGGATTTGTCAGGGGTTCCGGATTTGCCTCGCATTAACTTGTCGGTTGGACAAGAAGTGTTGGTCAATGAAGGGCCTTTTGAAGGGTTTTCGGGACAGATTGAAGAGGTATTGCATGATCGCGGCAAGGTGCGCTTAACAGTATCCATGTTTGGACGCGACACGCCATTAGAAGTGGATTTTGCTCAAGTGTCCGAATTAGAGTAGTTCACAAAGAAGTGAGGGGACAACGTGCCTAAGAAAGTCACTGGAGTGATTAAGCTCCAAATTCCCGCAGGGAAGGCAACGCCAGCACCGCCTGTTGGCCCGGCATTGGGACAGCATGGAGTAAACATTATGGCGTTTGTCAAAGAATATAACGAGCGGACACAGGGTCAAATTGGCCTCATTATTCCGGTGGAAATTACCGTGTATGAGGACCGTTCTTTTTCCTTTGTGACCAAGACGCCTCCGGCGGCGGTATTGATTAAAAAAGCGCTGGGATTAGAGACCGCTTCGGCTACGCCCAACACCAAGAAGGTTGGTACTTTGAGCCGACAACAGGTGAAGGAAATTGCTGAAACCAAGATGCCTGACTTAAACGCGACCACCATGGAAGCCGCGATGCGCATGATTGAAGGTACCGCTCGCAGCATGGGCGTCGAAATCGCTGAATAACAGCAAAGTTTGGTGGAAGGCCTCAACAAGCCGCTAACACCACAAGGAGGAATTTGATTTGGCCAAAGCAGGCAAGCGCTATGTGGATTCTATAGCGCGCGTGGAAAAAGGCCGTCTTTATGAGCCAGAAGAGGCTTTAGCGTTGATCAGGGAATTGAGTCACGCGAAGTTTACCGAGACGGTAGACGTGGCAGTGCGACTGGGAGTAGATCCGCGGCACTCCGATCAGGTGGTGCGCGGAGCGGTGGTATTGCCTCACGGTACCGGCCGCACTCAGCGTGTAGTAGTCTTTGCCAAAGGCGATCCGGCCAAAGAGGCGGAAGACGCAGGGGCGGACTTTGTCGGCGCAGAAGAATTGGCAGAGAAAATCCAAGGGGGTTGGACAGATTTTGATGTCGCAGTCGCCACCCCAGATATGATGGCGGTTGTCGGACGACTCGGAAAAATCCTCGGTCCTCGCGGACTGATGCCTAACCCGAAGACGGGTACCGTAACGTTTGATGTGAAGAACGCGATTGGCGAAATTAAGGCCGGTAAGATTGAGTTTCGTACGGAGCGGGCTGGTATTGTCCATGCCCCAATTGGCAAAGTGACATTTGAAGCCGAACACTTGGTACAAAACTTAGCGGCATTAGTGGATGCCCTGGTCAAGGCGAAACCCGCAGGGGCAAAAGGCACCTATATTAAGACGGTTACGGTGTCGTCAACGATGGGACCTGGAATCTCTATCAATCCGACATCAGCACAGCGCATTGCACTACCGGTGTAATCTTTCTGGTACCAGGAAGGGTCGCTCGTAAGAGCGGTCCTTTTTTATCGTTCATGAAAGCGCGTGAGATGGCGCAAGTATAAGTCAAGGAGCGCCAGTTTTTGGCTGGATTGCGGTAGCGCCCTTCCGTGAAGGTTTGCGGTAATACATTGATTAATCGCATCCTCTAGTGTGGTAACCTGGCCACTGGCATCAGTCCGAGGAAATTGATTTTTAGTGCTCACCAGCGAAGGAATGCGATGGGCGCCGAGATGATGCGAAAATCGTCCGCCATCGACGTGACAATCGTTGCAGGAATAGCTTGTAGACCCTAGCCGGGGCGAGTGGAAGAGACGGTCGCCCTGGAACTCTACTTCCCGTAATTCGGTCTTGGCTTGCACTGCACTCGGAGTCGTTATGCCAAACGCTAATCCGATGGCGGCAACGCTCCCTAAAACGCCAATCAGGATACCCTGCAGCCTGGTCATCATGGCACCTCCTATCTCTATACAGGATTCTCTTGGATAACATACCCACTTTATTTCTGTTCTATCGAATTTGTTGGCATCTTTGGCCGCATTGCTACATACACATCGATAGGACCTCATAACGGTCCAAGAGGGGGAGATACGGTGCGGGATCAAGAGCGGGCGAAGGGTTGGTCGTATGCTGGATGGTTTTGGAGGGAGGATGGCCCACCGTGGCATGGCTGTTACGTCTAATGGCTGCAGTATTGGCGGTGTTAGTTGTCATTAACGGAGGATACTGGGAAACTCACCGGCATGTTACGGTCGGCGTGTTGATGGCGCTCCTAGGCATTGCCAGTTTAATCATTGCGACAGGCGCTAAGATGCACCCCGTGGAAACGGACTAAATCAGGTAAAATACAGGGAGGATAAACCCTCCCTGTCTTTGTATTCGAAGAGACCACTATATTGGAGAGTGACCGCATGGCTAAAAAAGTTCGCGTAGTAGTGATGATGGGCGGCCCATCGAGTGAGCATGATGTTTCGATGGCCAGTGGTGCGGAGGTTTTTAAGGCCCTGCAACAGCTTGGCCAATTTGATGTGCAAGCGATTACGATCAGTCGTGAAGGGCAATGGGCGCTAATGCAAGACGCGCCGCGTATACTGCCGCAACCCGGAGAGGCATCGGACCGGCCGATGCCCCGAGAGGCGGCTATTGCCGGTATCCAGCTATTGTCCACCGTGGATGTGGCATTCTTAGCCTTCCATGGACCTTTCGGGGAGGATGGGACATTACAAGGGCTTTTGCAAACGCTGTCGATTCCTTACACGGGAAGCGGACCACTCGGGTCCGCGTTGGCGATGAATAAGGTCAAGGCCAAGGAATTATTTCGCTTGTATGGAATTCCCACGGCACCTGATCTCGCCTTAAAGGCGAACAGCATTCGCGCCTCACTGGATATGAGTGTGCAAGCGGTCGAGGCGAATCTTGCCTATCCGGTAGTCGTCAAACCCAATCTCGGAGGGTCCAGTTTGGGTGTCGCCCTGGCTGAGAATCGCGACCAACTAATGCAGGCGCTCCAAGAAGCCTCACGCTTTGATCACGATGTCTTAATCGAAGAAAAACTGTCGGGACGTGAAGTGACGTGCGCCGTACTGGAGCAACGAGACGGGAGTCTTCGTGCTCTGCCTGTGATTGAAATTATTCCTCATCGTGGTGCGTTTTTTGACTTTGCATCGAAATATGAAGATGGTGGTTCTGACGAAATCTGTCCTGCAGACCTCACAGAAGAGGAAAGTGATCAAATTCAAGCCATGGCCCAAATGGCCCATCAAGCGCTGAGTTGCCAGGGGTTTTCTC
Organism: Sulfobacillus sp. TH-112; assembly: GCF_057473405.1. Classification (NCBI taxonomy): domain Bacteria; kingdom Bacillati; phylum Bacillota; class Clostridia; order Eubacteriales; family Clostridiales Family XVII. Incertae Sedis; genus Sulfobacillus; species Sulfobacillus sp. TH-112. The sequence continues at coordinate 18,976 of NZ_JBYCKN010000034.1, read as the reverse complement.
GCACCGACATGTTCTTAACCGAAAAGGGACCTGTGATCTTAGAGTTGAATACCATTCCCGGCATGACCCCCAATTCGTTATTGCCGAAAGCAGCGCGAGCCGCAGGAATTAGCTTTCCCGATTTAATGGCTCATTTAGTCGAGGTTGCCATGGAACGGGAACGCTGAGTTTCGCTCATTCTCAAATAGTTCTGGAAGAAACTGAACTATTGCGTGTCGGGTGAGGGGCCACTAGGCATTAGACCTTTTGCAGCCAAAAGTAGCCGTGGGTTTGCGAGAGGGTGATGACCCCATCTTGTTGGAGCCGCGGGGCGGCGATATTTCCGACGGCGTGGAGAAGATTTTCCCTCACTTCAGGCATCTGGCGGTCTTGGGGGAGGCCGTTCCAACAGAATCCTGAGCCGTAATAGGCGAGGAAGGACTCCAGTGTTGGAAATCGGAGGCCCGCGGGGAACTCAACTAGATGCGGGTCTTCTGGAAAATAGGCGGCCCCATTTTTCAAGCTAAAGCGATCGCCGCGTGCTTCGTCATGGTAAGGGAGGTTCAGAAGGCGTGAGGCTTGGGCATGCATGGCGTGCATTTCGGCATAGCTTTGAAAGCCATTGGTCGCCGTGAGGAGCAATCCGCCTGGCTTCACCAAGGACCACGCTTCCTGCAGTGCCCCTCCGATGTCAGGGACGTGATAGAGCATAAAATGCATGCCAACCCAGTCAAAGGATTCTGGAGCATAAGGTAAGGCTCCCACCTCGGCAACATCTGCCGAGGCACGTGTATCATGAGACAGACGTTGATTGAGGGAGGCAACCATTGCGGGGGATTGATCGATCCCGTGATAAACGGGGCCGTCGCCGATGATGCGGCGAATCGTTTCATACCACGACCCAGTGCCGGCGCCGATGTCGAGGATGCTTTTTGGGGAGCACAAGACGAGGGCATCATAGGTTAGCTCGTCAAAGATATTGCGTCTTGACTGTTGGTAGTGCTTTTGGGTCTCAATGCGGATTCTCAAGGCATCGTCCGATCCATACGCTTTCTCGAGATAATCGCGATTGGCAAATTGAGTCACCTTATCCATCTCCGATCCGGAAAGTGTCCTGTCTATGGTCACTATAACAGCTCTGTGCAAAATGGGGTTGGATTTTCGGCCCTTACGCTAGTGTGGCCTCCATTCTCGTGCGAGTAGCGAGTAGCACCGTTGATCTTCTATCTCGGTTTGAAACCAATAATGCTCGCGATTTACCCCGTCCAAATGGAATCCCAGCCCTTCCAATAAGCGAACCGAAGGGATGTTCCCGGAAGCGGTGGTCGCATATAGCTTATGCAATCGCCATATGTTATCCGAAAACATCTTGGTCAAGAAATGTTGGACCATCGCGCGGCCGTATCCGCGCTGGCGATTCCCCGGCGGAAGATAGTACCCTAATTCTGCGCTGTGATTGCGTGAATTAGGGTCGAAAGCGGTCACGCGGCCCAATGGCGTCTTTAGCATTGGGTCCCACAGCACGAAGATCCGAAGGGTACCGCTTTGGAGACGGCCCGCAACCGATTCCATGAAGGCATCCCAGTCTGGCAACGCCAATATCGGTCGACAGGTAAACCGCTCCCGCTGAGTCTCGTCTTGATCCCAGAGATACAACGTGCGATGAATGTCGACATCTGCCGCGGTAATCTCCATTAAGTCCAGGCTCATGGCACATATGCTCCCTCCGGCGTCGTGCTTCGTCAGGCGGGACGGCGAATCCTTCTGCAGGGTGCCCACCCGAACGATCATCGGCTCTCCCCCAGCATACACTTTCCTGCGAATCCTGGTTCGGGCCACGGCCTGGTGAGCAGGTATCCAAAAGGGCCAGCCAAGAACGCCCTGTCTATGGCTCTCGCTCGTTAGCGACAAAAGGTGGTCACGAGGGGAGGCTGTCAGTTTTAGTCATTTGCAAATATTTTTAGCCGGAAATAGTTTCGATTAGAAGGAAAGTTCTGCAGATCGGGCGAAGAAGAATAGCTATGAGTCACGGCCCCGTGGAACGGTAGCGGCCTCCTCGTGAGAAGAATGGAATATGGCTGATGGAGGGATAGCAATGGCATTCGAAGCCTTTACCCAAGAATGGGCGCAGGCATGGCAACAGGAACTAAATCACAGTGAAAGCTATCGTGAGGCGGCGCATAGCTGGGAGTGGCCGTTGGTGTTGGTCATGGAGGCCGACCCGGAGGAGTTCATTGCCGAGAGTCGGGCCATTTATGCTGATTTGTACCATGGGGCCTGTCGATCGGCTCATGTGGCGAATTCGGCAGAGTTACAAGAGGCCCCGTACGTGATATCGGCTGATCCCTATACTTGGCAGGAGGTACTGGAGGGAAAACTTGAAGCCATTTCTGGGATTATGCGCGGGCGTCTGGTGTTAACCCGAGGAAATATGGTGGTTTTAGCTCGCTACGTGTCAGCGGCGACCGAGTTGGTGAGTGCAGCGGTCCGTATCGGTTCCGTGTTTCCCGGTGATAGCGGCCGATGAGAGCGGTGCAATATTGGGACGTTCAGGATGTCCGGATCGGTGAGGTGGCAGAGCCTCAATTACAAACTGCGGACGATGTTCTCGTGAAAATCTCGAAGGCGGCTATTTGTGGTTCCGACTTACACTTGTATCGTGGTCACATTCCCGGGATGGCTCCAGGCTCTATTTTAGGGCATGAATACGTCGGCGTGGTCGATGCGATAGGCGATCGAGTACGCAGGTTGGCTGTTGGCGATCGTGTCGTGGGCACCTTTCATGTCGCCTGCGGGATTTGCGAGTGGTGCCGACGGGGTCTCTTTCATCAGTGTAGTTCGGGTGGGGTTTTAGGCTACGGAGTGGCCTTTGGCAATCTTTCTGGAACTCAGGCTGATCGGGTGCGTGTCCCCTATGGTGACGTCAATCTGCGTTTGGTGCCTGAGGCGGTATCTGACGAGGGCGCCATTTTTGTCGGGGACATTTTGACGACGGCCTATGGGGCGCTGCGCAATGCCCACTTGCAGCCGGGGGAGAGCTGTGTCGTCATAGGTGCGGGACCCGTGGGTCTTATGACGGTGATGGCGGCACACGCCATGGGGGCTGGTCGGATATACGCGATTGACAGGAATGATGAGAGAGCACGAGCAGCCGAACCGTATGGGGCCATCCCCATTCCGTCCGAACGAGCAAATCCGGTTCGGACCATCATGAAGGAGACCCGGGGGATGGGGGCAGATGTGGTCATCGAAGCTGTCGGAGGAATTCATACCTTAAATCTGGCGTTTCAACTGGTGCGCGGAGGAGGACGGATATCGGCTGTGGGCGTGAGTGCGGAAAAGTCTTGGGAGTTCCCGCTGATGACCGCACTCACGCGCGATATTTCGTTTCGAATGGGACTCGCGAACATTCATCGCGACCTCGACGCCACGATGCAATTGGTGGCGACAGGACGCATTGACCCTACACCGATCATTAGCCATCGGTTGCCTCTTGAAGATGCGACGAGGGGCTACCAACTTTTTCACAAGCAGGAAGCTACCAAAGTGCTGTTTGTCGTCGCCTAGAGTGCAGATGTGGAAAGGATATGGAGAACATGCCAGCGATATTGGAATCGCCTTTTATTAGTGAGGACACGCGAAGATTTTTTGCACGACCAGCTCAACTGCTAATTGGAAACAAATGGGTTTCAGCACATGACGAACGTCGTTTTTGGGTCAAAGATCCGGCATCGGGTGAGGATCTCGTCGCGGTCGCGAGCGCTAGTGCGGAAGATGTGAATCTTGCGGTGCGTTCGGCCGAGAAGGCTTTTATTGGGCGGTGGGGTCGGATTTCACCGGCGGAACGAGCCCGCCTATTATGGAAATTAGCGGACCTCATTGAACTGCATGCCCGGGAGTTTTCGGAATTGGAATCTATTAACACCGGCAAACCTATTTCTGAAACCATGCTAGCGGATGTTCCACTGACTATTGAACACTTTCGTTATTATGCTGGATGGGTTACCAAACTGTCCGGGGAAACCCTTCCCGTGTCGCAGCCAGGACAGTATTTAGCTTATACGCGGCGAGAACCACTAGGAGTCATAGGTGCGATTATTCCTTGGAACTTTCCCCTCATGATTGCTTCGTGGAAAATTGCTCCAGCCCTGGCTGCGGGAAATACCGTAGTGGTCAAGCCCAGCGAACTGACGCCGTTGACGCTCTTGAGGCTGGGAGAACTGGCGATTGAGGCTGGATTTCCGCCCGGCGTGATCAATATTGTTCCGGGGCTGGGCAATGAAGCGGGTCAAGCACTGGTGACCCATGCTGCGGTGCAAAAGATTTCGTTTACCGGGTCCACCCGAGTGGGGCGCGAAATAATGAAGCAAGCCGCTGAACGATTTACTCGAGTTAGCTTGGAACTAGGGGGGAAGTCGCCCAACATTGTGTTGCCTGACGCCAATATTGAATCGGCAGTTGGTGGAGCCATGATGGGCATATTTTTCAATCAAGGAGAGGTCTGTTGCGCTGGCTCACGACTTTTTGCTCCGAAGCGAGACTTCGATCGCATTCTGGATAAGGTGGTGACGCGCGCAGAGTCGATTCAGCAAGGGGTCGGTATTCATCCATCAACGGAAATGGGTCCGCTTGTGAGCGCCTCTCATATGCATCGCGTGTTAGATTACATTGAGGTCGGAAAAGCAGAGGGGGCCAGCCTTTTAACCGGGGGAGGCCGCAATGCCACAGCCGGTAATGGGTATTTTGTTGAGCCCACCGTGTTTGTCGGAGAGGATAATTTCACTATTGCTCGTGAAGAAATCTTTGGACCTGTGCTCACCGTGCTTCCTTATGAGGACCTAGATGAGGTGGTGAATCGCGCCAATCACACGCCTTATGGGCTTGCGGCGGCGATTTGGACAGAGGACGTGCGTACGGGGATTAAAATGGCTGAAAAGCTGAAGGCGGGTACGGTGTGGATTAATGGCTACAACTTGCTTGACGCCACAAGTCCCTGGGGAGGCTATAAAGAAAGTGGCGTGGGTCGGGAAATGGGATCGTATGCGCTGCACCATTACACGGAAGTTAAATCAGTGTGGGTGAATTTGAACTAAGGCCAACCAGTGTCGACGTGCTTCTGAGTCGCCCAGAATTGCCCCGGTTGCCGGGGGAACGCTGTTCAGCAGGGCCCCATCAGGCTTGACAATTCATGGGGTCCTTGATAGGATCATCCTCGAAGCCCAAGACGATGGGTGCTGGAGACAGCTCAATATATCCCATCCAGGTTGAAGATAAGAGCGGCGGTGGACACCGTGCCTTCTCCCTGTGGGTGGAGGTTATTTTTTTTGGGGAGGTGAATTCAATGCCAACAGCTGAAAAGGCGGCCGTTATCGAGAAAACCCGCGAAGCTCTGGAACAATCGCAGGGGACGGTTTTGGCGGACTATCGTGGACTGACAGTGCAACAACTGGGCCAACTGCGAGAACGGCTTGCGAAAGGTGGCGTCACGCTAAAGGTAATCAAAAACACCTTAATCAAGCGGGCTGCTGACGAAGTGGGCATTGAAGGCCTCGAGCCTTACTTGTCAGGACCGACTGCAGTGGCCTTTAGCTCGGATGATCCAGTGGCGGCAGCCAAATTGTTGTCTCAAGCAACCCGCGAATTCCGCAAAATGGAAATCAAAGGTGGAGTGTTGGGTCGGACTGCGATATCAGCCAGTGGGGTGAAAGAACTCGCTGATTTGCCAAGCCGAGAGGTGTTACTCAGCAAGGTGGTGGGCACCTTAAATGCCCCGATCCAGCAATTTGTGTGGGTGCTTAATGCGCCGATGACTAATTTGGCCCGAGCTCTCGACCAGATTCGTTTGCAGAAGGAAAACGCAGGTTAGGATCGATTTTTTCACGAATTTGAGGAGGTAAATTGATGGCAAAGGTCGAAGAAATTATTGAGATTGTTAAAGGATTAAATGTGCTTGAGCTTTCTCAGCTTGTCAAGGCGTTAGAAGAGGAGTTTGGTGTGACCGCCGCAGCTCCTGTGGCCGTTGCAGCAGCAGCTCCTGCAGCTGGTGGTGCCGGTGGTGGAGCGGCCGATGAAGTCGAGCAGACCGAGTTTGATGTTGTTCTGACCGCGGCCGGCGACAAGAAGGTCCAAGTCATCAAGGCCGTCCGTGAATTGACGGGGCTATCGTTGACAGAAGCCAAGGCGGTAGTGGACGGTGCACCCAAGCCGGTTAAAGAGAAGATTTCTAAAGCAGACGCAGAGGCGGCGAAGGCCAAACTTGAAGAAGCGGGAGCTTCAGCAGAAATTAAATAGAGATGGCATCTAAGCATCATAAGCCCTCCTCCAGGCATACTTGACCTGGGGGTGGGCTTGTGATACTGTTTTATATTGCTATATTTCATAGACCAATTTATTCCTCTGGCTTCAGGTGATGAAGCCTTGTAACGCTTGCGACCCGTCAGAAAAAGGAGTTGACCTGAATGGCCCTTCGTCTTCCGGCAGATAAATCTGCCGAGCGCGTCAGCTTTGCCAGCATCAACGAAGTTCTGGATATGCCTAACCTGATTGAAATCCAGCAAAATTCCTATCGCTGGTTTTTACAAGAAGGTTTGCGAGAAATGTTCCGGGACATTTCACCCATTCAAGACTTCACTGGGAATCTCGTTCTGGAGTTTGTCGATTATACGTTGAAGCAGCCTAAATACTCTGTGGAAGAGTGTAAGTCCCGCGATGTCACGTATTCTGCACCTCTGCATGTCCGGGTTCGTTTGCTCAATAAGGAAACCGGTGAGGTTAAGGAGCAGGATGTGTTCATGGGGGATTTCCCGCTTATGACCGACAAGGGGACGTTTATTATTAACGGAGCCGAACGGGTCATTGTCAGTCAGTTGGTTCGGTCTCCCGGAGTCTACTTTGGCGACCAATTGGACACCGCCGGAAAGCGCTTGTTTTTTGCCACCATTATTCCTAACCGCGGTGCTTGGTTAGAGTTTGAATCCGATAGCAATGACGTGTTGTCGGTGCGCGTTGATCGCACCCGTAAACTCCCTGCCACCGTTCTGATGAGGGCGCTGGGATATGCAACAAATGCCACCATCTTGGAAGTGTTGGGGGACGACGAGCGGGTGGAAAACACGTTGTCGAAAGATCCGTCAAAAACCCAGGAAGAGGCCTTGATTGAAATTTATAAGCGCCTACGACCCGGAGAGCCTCCGACCGTTGAGAGTTCGCAGAGCCTACTGCAGTCGCTCTTCTTTGAACCCAAACGCTATGATTTAGCTGGGGTTGGGCGCTATAAGATTAATAAGAAACTGGCGCTTAGAAAGCGGATTGTCGGCACCACGGCCAAAGAGACGATTGTGAACCCCGATACAGGTGAAGTAATTGTACGTGAAGGGGAGCACATTGATCGGACCATCGCTCAGGCATTGGACGAAGCGCATGTCGAGAATGTTCGGGTGGAGCTGCCAACGGGTCGAGAAGTGCTGGTCGTGTCTAACGGGCAGCTCGAAAGTGACGCTAAGACCATCACAAAGCAGGATATTGTTGCGTGCCTTAATTATATGACCACCCTTCACGAAGGAATTGGCACGACGGATGATATTGATCACCTAGGAAATCGTCGTCTGCGCTCTGTCGGTGAATTATTGCAAAATCAGTTTCGTATCGGTTTGTCGCGGATGGAGCGTGTTGTGCGTGAACGAATGACCATTCAGGACATGGAGTCGATTACGCCTCAGGCCTTAATCAACATCCGGCCGGTCGTGGCTGCGGTGAAGGAGTTTTTTGGATCCTCGCAGTTGTCTCAGTTCATGGATCAGACCAATCCGTTAGCCGAGTTGACGCATAAGCGGCGTCTGTCAGCTTTAGGACCCGGTGGTCTATCGCGTGAGCGGGCTGGATTTGAAGTACGTGACGTGCACCATTCCCATTATGGGCGCATGTGCCCCATTGAGACCCCTGAAGGTCCAAACATTGGGCTTATCGGGTCATTGTCGACGTATGCTCGGATTAACGAATTCGGATTTATCGAGACCCCATACCGCAAAGTAGATAAAGAGCGGGGCGTCGTGACGGATGAGATTGTGTATTTGACTGCTGACGAGGAAGATGACACGGTTATTGCTCAGGCCAACGAGCCATTGACTGAAGATGGTCATTTCGAGGCGAGAAGAGTGACGGTGCGTTCTCGTCATGAAATTTTGGAGGAGACGCCGACCCGGGTTGACTATATGGACGTCTCACCCAAGCAAGTGGTCTCCATTGCGACCGCTCTGATTCCCTTCTTGGAGCATGACGATGCGAACCGAGCCCTCATGGGAGCGAACATGCAACGTCAGGCGGTCCCGTTGCTGGTGACAGACTCTCCCGTGGTAGGCACGGGTATGGAAGGCAAGGCGGCGCGCGATTCAGGGGTCGTATGGATTTCTGAAAAAGATGGTGTGGTTGATCGCATTTCTGCCAGTCAAATTGTGGTGAAAAATACCGATCACACCGTGAGTACCTATCAACTGCACAAATTTACCCGCTCCAACCAAGGAACCTGTATCAATCAGAAGCCGATTGTCAACAAAGGCCAAAAGGTGAGTGCAGGACAGGTGATTGCCGATGGTCCGTCGACAGATAACGGGGAATTGGCGTTGGGACGCAACGTTATGGTCGCGTTTATGCCGTGGGAAGGATATAACTACGAAGACGCGATTCTTTTGAGCGAAAAACTGGTCAAAGAAGACGTCTTTACCTCGATTCACATTGAGGAGTACGAGTGTGACGCACGCGATACCAAGTTAGGGCCGGAAGAAATTACCCGAGATATTCCCAATGTGGGAGAAGAAGTGTTACGTGACCTGGACGATCGGGGCATCATTCGTATTGGCGCCGAAGTGCGACCGGGGGACATTTTGGTGGGTAAGGTCACACCTAAAGGGGAGACGGAACTGACCGCTGAAGAGCGCCTCTTGCGAGCTATCTTTGGTGAAAAGGCGCGCGAAGTGCGCGACACCTCGCTGCGGGTGCCCCATGGAGAGTCCGGTATCGTGGTTGACGTGAAAGTGTTTAACCGTGAACAAGGCGACGAATTGTCTCCCGGGGTGAACCAGTTGGTCCAGGTCTATATTGCTCAAAAGCGGAAAATTTCCGAAGGTGACAAGATGGCCGGACGGCACGGTAATAAAGGGGTCATATCACGAATTCTTCCAGAAGAAGATATGCCGTTTTTGCCCGACGGAACACCTGTCGAAATCGTGTTAAACCCTCTTGGGGTGCCGAGTCGAATGAATATTGGTCAGGTTCTCGAAACCCATCTGGGCTGGGCAGCGCGCGTCCTCGGCATGAAAGTGGCTACACCGGTCTTTGATGGGGCTCACGAACAAGACCTGCAGGCGATGTTGCGTCGAGCGAACTTGCCGGAAACTGGAAAGACGGTATTGTACGATGGTCGGACCGGAGAACGGTTTGACCGTGAAATTACCGTTGGCATTGTGTACATGCTGAAATTGGCTCACTTGGTCGACGATAAGATTCACGCGCGGTCGACAGGTCCATACTCTCTCGTGACACAACAGCCGCTAGGCGGCAAAGCCCAATTTGGAGGACAGCGGTTTGGAGAGATGGAGGTATGGGCCCTCGAAGCCTATGGCGCTGCGTATACGTTGCAAGAGCTTCTGACTGTCAAGTCGGATGACGTGGTCGGTCGAGTGAAGACCTATGAGGCGATTGTGAAGGGCGAAAATGTGCCCGAGCCAGGGGTTCCTGAGTCCTTCAAAGTCTTGATCAAAGAACTGCAAAGCCTTGGGTTAGATGTAAAGATCTTAAATGAGTTGGATGAGGAAATTGAAATTCGAGAACTCGACGACGAGCCATTACGGGATGCACCAGGGCTAGAACTGTTGCCCGAAGGTTCGGAAGACGCGGACGGGCAAGAGTTGCATCGTTTAATGGAGGACACGGCGGGTGCGACAGGTAAGGAAGTCTTTGAACCGGGATCGGGGATGGGATTTGATCAGGAAGCCGAAACCGCCTATGCCATCTTACGACGTGGCAGTCAAGAGCGATCCACCGATAGCGATGCCGGCGACGAGGATCAGGTCGATGACGACGCCTCCGATGGGGATGACGATGAGGACGACGAGTACTAAATCCTGGGGGGTTAAAGCTCATGTTAGATGTCAATAACTTTGATTCCATGCGAATTGCGCTCGCCTCGCCAGAGCAAATCCGAGAGTGGTCTAAAGGCGAAGTGAAGAAGCCTGAGACGATTAACTATCGTACCTTGAAACCAGAGAGAGAGGGGCTCTTTTGCGAGAAAATATTTGGGCCAACTAAAGACTGGGAATGTCATTGCGGCAAGTATAAGCGAGTGCGTTATAAGGGTGTAGTCTGTGACCGCTGTGGTGTGGAAGTGACGCGGTCGAAGGTGCGGCGTGAGCGCATGGGGCACATTGAACTCGCCGCTCCGGTTTCGCATATTTGGTATTTCAAAGGAATCCCATCGCGTATGGGACTCATACTGGATATGTCTCCACGGGCATTGGAAAAGGTGTTGTATTTTGCTTCGTATGTCGTGATTGAGCCGGGAACGACGCCATTAATGAAAAAGCAGTTATTGGTGGAAACCGAATACCGCGAGTACCGAGAAAAATATGGCACGCACTTCCGTGCATTGATGGGCGCCGAGGCGATTAAGGAACTGTTGTTGGAGTTAAATCTCGAGGAGTTATCGCGCGAGTTGCGTGAAGAGCTGAACTCATCGACAGGTCAGCGGCGCATCCGAGCGATTCGGCGCCTTGAAGTGGTGGAGGCATTTCGAACCTCAGGGAACCGTCCGGATTGGATGATTATTGATGTCATTCCGGTGATTCCTCCGGATCTGCGTCCCATGGTGCAATTAGACGGAGGGCGATTTGCGACCTCTGACCTGAATGACTTGTATCGACGAGTGATTAATCGTAACAATCGGCTGAAGCGATTGCTCGACCTCGGGGCGCCGGATATTATTGTTCGCAACGAAAAGCGCATGCTACAAGAAGCCGTAGATGCGCTGATCGATAATGGTCGCCGCGGTCGGCCAGTCACCGGCCCGGGGAATCGTCCGCTCAAGTCACTGTCAGACATGTTGAAGGGCAAACAAGGTCGATTTCGGCAAAACCTTTTGGGCAAGCGCGTCGATTACTCCGGGCGTTCCGTTATTGTGGTCGGTCCCAAGCTGAAGATGCACCAGTGTGGCTTACCTAAAGAAATGGCTCTGGAACTGTTTAAGCCTTTTGTCATGAAGAAATTGGTGAACGAGGGATATGCGCACAATATTAAATCCGCCAAACGGATGGTTGAGCGGGTTCGCCCTGAGGTGTGGGATGTCTTAGAAGACGTCATTCGGGAGCATCCGGTGTTGTTAAACCGGGCGCCCACCTTGCACCGTTTAGGCATTCAATCGTTCGAACCGGTATTGGTCGAAGGACGCGCCATTCAGATTCACCCGTTGGTGTGTACTGCGTACAATGCCGACTTTGATGGAGACCAGATGGCGGTACATGTGCCGTTGTCCGCGGAGGCTCAAGCGGAAGCCCGTATTCTGATGTTGTCGTCACAAAACATCCTCAATCCCAAAGATGGTCGTCCTGTGGTTACCCCAACCCAGGATATGGTGTTAGGTTCCTACTATCTCACCATGGGTAGCGAAGGTGCGATGGGAGAGGGTCTCGTTCTTGCGGACCTCAAAGAGGGAGAATTGGCATATCAACAAGGGGTGCTCGATCTCCACGCGCGGATTACCATGAGGTATGATGGCGAACGCCGTGAAGGGACTTTGGGACGGTTTCTGTTTAATGACGCCCTTCCTCGAGAACTGCGGTTTATTGATAAGGTCGTGGACCGCAAGATCTTGGGCGTGTTGGTAGCCGATTTGTTCCGTATGTTCGGTAATCAGGTCACGGCGGAAGTTCTGGACCGGGTGAAACAGTTGGGATTTAGTTTCGCGACGCGGGCTGGAATCACCATCTCCGTGGCTGACATTCACATCCCGGACGAAAAGAAAGGGATTATTGCTGAAGCGGAAGAGCAGGTGACATTGGTCGCGCGGCAGTATCGACGAGGGCTGATTACGGCTGACGAGCGTTACGAACGGGTTATTGAGATTTGGACCCGGGCCAAAGAAAAAGTCACCCAGGCGCTTATGGACAACATGGACCCGACCAATTCGGTCTATATGATGGCCACCTCGGGAGCGCGAGGTAATGTCCAGCAAATTTCGCAGTTGGCGGGGATGCGAGGGCTGATGGCGGACCCCTCGGGCCGCATTATCGAACTGCCTATCCGGGCTAATTTCCGTGAAGGGCTCACCGTTCTTGAGTACTTCACATCCACTCACGGGGCTCGGAAAGGACTTGCTGACACGGCATTGCGGACTGCAGACTCTGGTTATCTGACGCGTCGTCTGGTCGATGTCGCCCAAGACGTCATTGTCCGCGAAATCGATTGCGGCACCTCGGAAGGTACCTTGGTCAAAGAAATCCGTGATGGCGGTCAAATGATTGAGGGCTTCGAAGAGCGATTGGTCGGTCGTGTGGCCGCTGACCCGATAGTGCATCCAGAAACGGGCGAAGTTTTGGTGCCGCCGAACTATCTCATTGATGAGGACGCGGCTCGGGCCATTGTCGAGTCAGGTATTACCGAGACGGTGGTGCGGAGTGTGTTGACCTGTCAATCACGCTATGGCGTCTGTGTGGCCTGCTACGGTCGCAATTTGGCCACCGGACGTATCGTCGAGGTCGGGGAAGCGGTCGGTATTATCGCAGCGCAATCTATCGGAGAGCCGGGTACGCAGCTAACCATGCGGACCTTCCATATGGGTGGTGTGGCCGGTGACGACATTACCCAAGGGTTACCGCGTGTCGAAGAACTGTTTGAAGCACGAAAGCCCAAAGGCCAAGCGATTATCGCAGAAATCTCTGGTGTGGTGCATTTGGGAGAAAACAAAGGCCGGCGCGAAATTACGATTGCATCCCAAGCTGAAGCCGATGCCCAAGTGTACGTGGTGCCCTTTGGCTCCCGTCTAAAGGTGCATGATGGTGATGCGGTGATTGAAGGTCAGGAATTGACGGAGGGCTCGGTCAATCCGCACGATTTGTTGCGTGTTATGGGACCGCGTGGGGTGCAAGAGTACCTCTTGCATGAGGTTCAACGGGTCTACCGCGTTCAAGGGGTGGACATCAATGATAAGCATATTGAAGTGATGGTCCGCCAGATGATGCGCAAGATTAAATTGGACGAGGCGGGAGAAACCAATATGCTGCCGGGTGCCTTAGTGGACCGCTTTGAGTTTGAGGATGAAAATGCGCGTGTGTTGACAGAGGGACGCACCCCTGCAGTCGCCAAACCGGTGGTTTTAGGGATTACCAAAGCATCATTGGCCACAGATTCGTTCCTCTCGGCGGCGTCGTTCCAAGAGACGACTCGGGTGTTGACAGAGGCTTCGATCAAGGGCAAGCGCGACCCGCTCTTAGGGCTCAAAGAAAACGTCATCATCGGCAAGTTGGTGCCGGCGGGTACAGGCATGTCGCGCTATCGTAACGCGGAAGTCATTGCTCAAGACGAAACCCAAGATGCCGAGTTGTACCAATAGTTCTGCCATGGCGTGTCACGAGTATATCGCTCGTTGACACGCTTTCATGGCGGTGATAAAATACCGGAGTGTGTCTAAGCCTGGATGACCGGGAGGCAATAGCCGTGGATAGGCTCGCGCTCAAGGATTATCGGTTACGGGTAGTAGGGCGTAGAGAAACGTTGAAGGTGATTCAGCGCGATACGGCCCGAGAGGTGTTCGTAGCCCGCGACGCCGACACGAGACTTCTCTCAGCAATTGAGGACCAGTGTCGCATCCATCAGGTACCTATCACGTATGTGGATAGTATGCGAGAACTCGGACAACTGTGCGGCATTGAGGTGCAAGCAGTCTGTGCTGCCTCGATATCGCAGCGGTTGGGCGAAGACGGAAAGGAGGTTAATTGAGTGCCGACAATAAACCAATTGATTCGCAACGGACGCAAACGGACCAAAAAGAAGTCGACAGCTCCGGCATTGCACCAGAATCCGCAAAAGCGTGGAGTATGTATTAGTGTGAAGACTGTCACTCCGAAGAAACCGAATTCGGCTTTGCGGAAGGTGGCGCGTGTCCGTTTAACCAATGGTGAAGAAGTGACCGCCTATATTCCGGGCATCGGGCACAACCTCCAAGAGCACAGTGTCGTGTTGGTTCGGGGCGGGCGAGTTCGTGACTTGCCAGGAGTACGATACCACGTGATTCGAGGAACTCTTGACACGGGTGGAGTACAAAAGCGGTCCCAAGGGCGTTCCAAGTACGGGGCTAAAAAGAACCAGCCAGCAGGAAAGAAGTAAAGGGGGAAAATCATGCCAAGGCGTGGAACCGTAGTGCCGCGCGAGACTGAGCCAGATTCGGTCTACCACAGTCCGCTTGTTGCCAAGTTTATCAACAAGGTGATGTTGAGCGGAAAAAAGAGCTTATCGGAGCGAGTCGTATATGGCGCTTTTGATATTGTGGCCGAAAAGACAGGAAAAGATGCTCTTGAGGTCTTTGAAACAGCTGTCAAAAATGCCACTCCGTTACTTGAGGTGAGGCCGCGGCGTGTGGGTGGCGCGACGTACCAGGTACCGATGGAGGTGCGGGTCAATCGTCGAACCTCGCTTGCAATCCGTTGGTTGGTCTCCTACGCGCGTCAGCGAGGAGAGCGCTCGATGGATGAGCGTATTGCAGGAGAACTGATTGATGCTTCACAAAATGCGGGCGGCGCCGTGAAAAAACGGGACGAGACGCATCGTATGGCGGAAGCCAACAAAGCATTTGCGCACTATCGATGGTAAGCGTAAGAAGGGAGTTCGCTGGTTATGGCTCGTCAATTTAGCTTAGAGCGAACCCGCAACATTGGGATCATGGCTCACATCGATGCGGGTAAAACAACGACGACTGAGCGCATTTTGTTCTACACCGGACAGGTGCACAAAATGGGCGAGGTACACGAAGGTAACGCAACGATGGACTGGATGGTCCAGGAGCAGGAGCGCGGTATTACTATTACTTCGGCTGCCACGACCGCTCAATGGCGGGAACATCGGATTAATATTATCGACACGCCCGGCCACGTGGACTTCACAGTTGAGGTGGAACGGTCGCTCAGAGTGTTAGACGGCGCCATTGCGGTGTTCGACGCAAAGGGTGGCGTGGAGCCTCAGTCGGAAACGGTATGGCGTCAAGCTGACAAGTACAACGTGCCGCGCATGGCCTACATCAATAAGATGGACATCATTGGCGCCGACTTTGCCATGTGCATTGACCAGATTCGCGGTCGTCTTGGCGCGAATCCCGTGGCAGTACAGTGGCCGGTGGGTGCGGAAGATACTTTTCGTGGTCTTGTTGACTTAGTACGGATGCAAGCCTACTTCTATAAAGATGACCTCGGCACCCGTGGTGAGTATGAGGACATTCCGGAGGACCTCGTAGAGATTTGTGAGGAACGTCGGCAAATGTTACTCGAGGCTTGTTCCGATGTAGACGAGGCCATTATGGAGAAGTTTCTTGAGGGGCAAGAAATCTCTGAAGCTGAAATCCGTTCGGCCTTGCGACGTGGCACCCTAGCGAGCCAGCTAGTTCCTGTCTTTTGCGGATCTTCGTACCGCAATAAAGGCGTGCAGCCGTTGTTAGACGGGGTTGTGGACTATCTCCCCTCGCCGCTCGACATTGGCAGTACCCGCGGGATTGACCCGCACACGGAGCTAGAGGAATTCCGTGAAGTGTCAGATGATGCTCCGTTCTCCGCCCTAGCCTTCAAAATCATGACGGATCCTTTTGTAGGCAAGCTGGCATTCTTTCGGGTCTACTCGGGGACGCTCAGCTCCGGCTCGTATGTCTATAACGTCACCAAAGGACGCCGCGAGCGTATTGGGCGGATTTTGCAAATGCATGCCAACGACCGTGAAGAGATTCAGACCGTCTACAGTGGTGACATTGCGGCGGCGGTGGGATTGAAGGACACCAGCACAGGGGACTCATTGGCGGATGAAGCACATCCGATTCTGCTCGAGTCGATGGTATTTCCAGAGCCGGTAATTTCGGTGGCCATTGAGCCAAAGACTAAGGCCGACCAAGACAAGATGGGGACCGCCCTTAGTAAGCTGGCGGAAGAAGACCCGACGTTCCGGATGTTCACCGACCAAGAGACCGGACAAACCATCATTTCAGGGATGGGAGAACTGCATCTCGAAATTATCGTCGACCGACTTTTGCGAGAGTTTAAAGTGCAAGCCAACGTCGGGCAACCGCAGGTGGCATACAAAGAGACTATCCGCAAGACCGTGGAGGCGGAAGGGAAGTTCATCCGTCAGAGTGGTGGCCGTGGTCAATATGGGCACGTGTGGCTGCGTCTTGAACCGTTGGAACCCGGACAAGGCTTCGAATTCCAAAACAAAATTGTCGGTGGTGTGGTGCCGCGCGAGTACGTACCAGCCGTTGAGGCAGGTATCAAAGAGGCGATGCAGTCTGGTGTTCTTGCAGGTTATCCGACCCTTGACCTGAGAGCGACGATTTTTGATGGATCCTACCACGAAGTAGACTCCAGTGAAATGGCCTTCAAAATTGCCGGATCCATGGGTTATAAAGAAGGGGCTCGAAAGGCCAATCCGGTGCTTTTGGAACCGTTGATGGCGGTCGAGGTCGTGGTTCCTGACGAATACATGGGCGACATTATTGGCGATTTGAACTCTCGCCGCGGTCGCATCGAAGGAATGGAACCACGAGCGGGGGGAGCTCAGGCCATTCATGGCTTTGTTCCCTTAGCTGAAATGTTTGGGTACGCGACAGATTTGCGATCTAGGACGCAGGGTCGTGGTACCTATACAATGCAGTTCTCGCATTATGAGGATGCGCCTCGTCATGTGACGGAGCAAGTGATTAAAGCGAGGCAATAGTGCCTGTACGCGTAGATAGAGCGACGCGGGCGATACATTAGAGGAGGGTAACATTCAATGGCAAAGAAGAAGTATGAGCGCACCAAGCCCCATATTAACGTGGGAACGATTGGACACGTTGACCACGGCAAGACGACGTTGACGGCGGCCATTACGCGAGTATTGTCAAGCCTAGGCCAGGCTGAATTCACCGCCTATGACCAGATTGACAAGGCGCCGGAAGAGCGTGAGCGCGGAATTACCATCGCGACCGCGCACGTCGAATATGAAACCGATAAGCGCCACTATGCACACGTGGACTGCCCTGGACACGCTGACTATGTAAAGAACATGATCACTGGTGCTGCTCAAATGGACGGCGCGATTTTGGTGGTTTCGGCCGCAGATGGCCCGATGCCTCAGACCCGAGAGCACATTTTGCTTGCTCGACAAGTGGGAGTGCCGAACATCGTAGTGTTTCTTAACAAGGCAGACATGGTGGACGATGCTGAGTTGATGGAACTGGTCGAGATTGAGGTCCGCGACCTGTTGTCGAGCTACGAGTTCCCAGGGGATGAAATCCCGATTGTGGCCGGCTCGGCGTTGAAGGCCCTGGAATGCGGTTGTGGAAAGCGCGACTGCGAATGGTGTGGAAAGATCTGGGAGCTCATGGACGCCGTGGACGAGTACATTCCGACTCCGGAGCGCGACATTGAGAAGCCATTCTTGATGCCGGTTGAAGACACTCACTCCATTACTGGTCGTGGAACCGTGGTGACTGGTCGTGTTGAGCGGGGGCAAGTGAAGGTTGGAGAAGAAATTGAGATTGTGGGTCTCGTGGACGCGGCTAAGAAGTCGGTGGTAACCGGGGTGGAAATGTTCCGTAAGACCCTTGATGTGGCTGTCGCGGGAGATAACATCGGGTGCTTGCTGCGCGGTGTCGATAAAGAAGAGGTACAGCGGGGTCAGGTGCTATCCAAGCCTGGATCGATTAAGCCTCACACCAAGTATAGTGCAGAGGTCTATGTTTTAGCGAAAGATGAGGGCGGTCGCCACACGCCATTCTTCAACGGATATCGTCCCCAATTCTATTTTCGGACGACTGACGTGACCGGAGTAGTCACCCTTCCGGAGGGCGTCGAAATGGTGATGCCCGGAGATAACGTGCAGATGGAAGTGGAACTCATTGCTCCGATTGCCATGGAAGAGGGCCTTCGGTTCGCTATTCGCGAAGGCGGTCGGACCGTCGGCGCTGGTGTCGTAACGGCCATTAAGGCCTAAAGGTAGGGGGAGAAATTACGTGGCCCAGCAGAAGATTCGCATTCGATTGAAAGCATACGATTACGAGGTGTTGGATCAGTCTGCGGTTCGGATCGTGGAGACAGCGCGGCGCAATGGCGCCGCCGTCTCGGGACCGATTCCGTTGCCGACAGAGAAGACGATCTACACTATCTTGACCGCACCGAACGGAGAAAAGGACATTCGTGAGCAGTTTGAGCGGCGTGTCCATAAGCGCTTAATTGACATCATGGACCCGAGTCAAAAGACGGTCAATGCGTTAATGCGTTTAGATCTCCCAGCTGGTGTGGACATCGAGATTAAGCTGTAGGCAGGGGGACATTATGAAGGGAATTATGGGGGTTAAGCTGGGCATGACCCAGGTGTTTGACGAAGAGGGCCGGGCGATTCCGGTGACCGTCATCCACGCCGAGCCCAATCAGGTGTTGCGGATTCGAACGCACGAGCGTGATGGGTATGAAGCAGCACAGCTGGGGGTCGGCCAGATTAGGGAACAAAAAGTGGCGTATGCGCAGCGTAAGGACTTTGAGCAACGTGGTTTGCAGTTAGCACGGTACATTCGCGAGTTTCGTCTCGCGGGGGCGCGCGATCTTGAGCCAGGGTCATATATTGCCGTCAATGACGCGTTTGAGCCGGGAGACATTGTTGATGTCATCGGTACCAGCAAGGGTAAAGGATTTGCTGGGGTGATCAAGCGGTGGGGCTTTCATCGTGGGCCTACCACGCACGGATCAAAATATCACCGCCGTGTAGGATCCTTAGGATC